>DASUIY010000187.1:0-13094 GCA_036279555.1 Solirubrobacterales bacterium
GTAGGAGCCGCCCGCGGCAGCGATCCTGATCGCCTCGGTCAGCTTGCGCTCGGCGGCCTGCTTGAGGACATACCCGGCGGCTCCGGCGCGGAGGAGGGTCCGCGCCTGACGGGGATCGCTCTGCATCGTGAGCACGATGATCGCGGTGTCGGGGGCGTCTTCGCGCAGGCGCTGAATGTCGGCGCCCGGGTCCGCGCCCGGCATTTGCAGATCGAGAACCAGGACGTCCGGCAGCCGGTCTTTGACGAGCTTTGCGGCCGTCGGCGCGTCGGCCGCCTCGCCGATGACCCGCAGATCCTCCTCTCCTTCGAGCATGCTCCGCAGACCTGCGCGAATGACGTTGTGATCGTCGGCCAGTACGACGCTGATCTGTTGCTCGGCGGCCATTCGGGGCTGTCCCTCCTCGGGCAGTCTGGCACGCGATTCGCCGTGGCGTTACAGCGCAGGCGTGACCAGGGTGGGGCAGGACGCGCTGCGCATCACCCGCGCCGCGACGCTGCCCAGCAGCAGCCGCCGCGCGACCCCGTAGTGGCCACGCGACCCGATGACCAGGAGGTCGGCATCCCGCGCGGCTTCGACGATCGCCTGCCCTGGCGATCCATGCAGGACCCGGGCGTCGGCAGCGATCGCCCTGGGCATGCTCTTCAAGGCGCGGTCGAGGTGGCGCCTTACCCGTTCCTCCTCGAGCTTGTCCGGCGTCGGGTCCTCAAAGCCGAGGACGACGTCCATGTCGACGACGCCGAGAAGGTGAAGCGAGGCTTCGCTGTGCTCTGCCAGCTCGATCGCGGTCTCAAGAGCCACGCGCGACTCCCGACTCCCGTCATAGCCGACGGCGATCTCGCGGATACGCACTCCCTCCTGGGGGACGTGCATTCCCCCGCCGGCGAGTCCGCGGGGGGCGACCGCGACGGCACAGGGTGCGTCGCTCAGGACCCGCTCGCCGACGCTGCCCGGCAAGACGCGGCCAACCGGGCCGCGGTGCGATGAGCCGACGACGATCAGATCGGCGTCCTCGGCTGCCGCGAGTTCCTTCAGGCCGCCGCTTTCGTGGCCGCCTGCGAGCACTCGCACCGAGAAGGCCTGGCCGTCGAGGGCCTTGCCCGCCTCGCGCCGGATCCACTGTTCGTCCTCTCGGATCGCCCGCGCATAGCCGTCTGGACCGAGCAGACCCGGCCAGTAGGGGCGGACGGAGGCAACTACCAGCTCCGCCTTCGTCGCCTCGCAAAGCGCCTGGGCGAAGGTGAGGGCGTCGCGCGAGCCCGGTCGGCCGTCGAAGCCGACCAGCACTCGCGTAGGGCTCGCCGCCGGAGATGCCCGTCGCCTCCGGGCCTCGACCGCGGCTGAGGCCGCAGGCGCCGTACTCGCTCTTGCAGATGCCATGCCACCAAGCTAGGCCCGGCGTGTGATTTGGGCATCCGGTAACCACCACACTCGCGACGCGGATCGACCGCGTTACGCTGGCCGTGAGATGGCTGCTTCAACGCCCGACGGCGAGAGCACGATCACGCTCGTGCTCGCCGACGATCACGCCGTTGTCCGCGGCGCCCTGAAGGCGTTGCTGGAGGATCAGCCCGGCTTCGCGGTCGTCGGCGAGGCCACGGACATCGCCTCGGCGCGAGCTACAGTTGCGGCGAAGGAACCCACCGTCCTCGTCCTCGACGTCAACATGCCCGATGGGCTGGCGGTCGATGCCGTCGCCGGGCTGAGGGAGGAAGCCCCCGCGACCGAGATCGTGCTCCTCACGATGGAACGGGATCTGACGCTTGCCCGTAGGGCGATCGACGCCGGAGCACGGGGATACCTCTTCAAGGACGCCGCCCACCTGGAGCTGATCGAGGCCGTGCGCCACGCCGCGGAGGGGCGTGAGTACCTGTCGTCGGCTGTGGGCGCCGGGCTCAAGAGCGGAGAGGCCCGCGGCGCGGCCACGGCGCTCTCGCCGCGGGAGACCGAGGTGCTGCGGCTGATGGCGCTCGGCCACACCAACCGTGAGATCGCCGGCCAGCTCTCCCTCAGCGTGCGAACGGTGGAGACCCATCGCTCCCACATCCAGCAGAAGCTCGGCCTCAGCAGCCGCCCGGACCTGACCCGCTATGCCCTCGAGAACGGCTTGCTCGACACCTGAGGTTCAGGACCAGGTGGAAGGCCAGGGCCGCCGCGGCGCGGGGCTGGCGATTCGCACTCGCGCATCTGCCGCGAGCACGCCGTCGGCTCGCGCCAGCAGTGGGTTGACGTCGAGCTCGACGATCTCGCGATGGGCGTCGGCGAGCGCGCTCACCCGCAGCAGCGCCGCCTGCAGGGCGTCGAGGTCCACGGGAGGCATGCCGCGAAAGCCACGCAGCATCGGCAGGATCGCGAGCGAGCGGATCATCTCTTCGGCGTCCGCGGCGGAGAGCGGACAGACGCCCACGGAGACGTCGCCGAGCAGCTCGACCGCGGTGCCGCCGGCGCCGCAGGCGACCACCTGGCCGAACACGGGGTCGGTCGCGACGCCGAGGAGCAGCTCGACGCCCCCCGCGACCATTCTCTGCACGAGGAAGGACTCGCGCTCGATGCTCGCCCTGGCAAGGGACTCGTCCATCCGCTCCGCCGCCTGTGCGACCTGCTCGCCGCCCACCAGCCCGGTTTGCACCGCGCCCAGCTCGGTCTTATGCAGGATGTGCGGGCCGTGAGCCTTCAGCGCGACGCTGCCGCCGAGCGCCGCAGCGGCGTCGGCTGCCGCCTGCGGGTCGGCCGCCGTCCGCGACTCGGGCATCGCGATCCCGTAGCAGGCGAGCAGCCGCTCGCACTCGTCGGGGCGAAGCCACTCGCGTCCGTTCCCGAGCGCTTCGGCGAGGATCGCCGCCGCCTCCCCCTGGCGCAGGTCGGCGAAGTCCGGAACGGGAGCAGCCGGCTTCTCGCGCCAGCGCGCATATCGCACCACCTTGCCGAGCGCGCGGGCCGCGTCCTCGGGGAAGAGGTGGGTCGGAACCTCCAGCGAGCCGGAGAGGCCGGCATTGTCGACCGGTGACATGAAGACGGCCTGGACGGGGATCTGCCGTGGCCCCCCGGCCAGCGCCGCGCCGATCGCCGCCGCCACGTCCTCGGCCCTGGTCAGCAGCGGCCTGATGAAAATCGCGATCAGCGCGTCGATGCCCTCCCAGCCGCTGAGGACCGCGATCGCTTGCCGGTACTGCTCGGCGCTTGCCGTCGCGATCAAGTCGACCGGGTTGCCGAGCGAGGCCTCCGCGGGGAGGAACTCTCGCAGGCGGGCACGGATCTCGTCTGGCACCGGCGGCACCTCCAGCCCGGCGGTCTCGCAGGCGTCCGCGCACATGATCCCCGGCCCGCCGGCATTGGTGACGATGCCTACCCGCGGCCCTGCCGGCAGCGGCTGGCTGGAGACCAGCGAGGCAACGTCGAGCATCTCCGCCAGCGTTTCGGCGCGGATCGTCCCGGCCTGCTCGAAGAGCGCGTCGGTCGCGCTGTCCGACGCGGCCAGCAGCGCCCCGGTGTGGGAGCTGGCCGCCCGCGCACCGGAGGCCGAGCGCCCGCTCTTGAGGGCGACGATCGGCTTGCGTTTGCCGACCCGCCTGGCGACACGGGCGAAGCGGCGCGGATCGCTGAAGGACTCGATGTAGAGCAGGGCAACCCGCGTGGCCTCGTCTTCCTCCCAGAACTCGAGCAGGTCGTTGCCGGTGACGTCGGCGCGGTTGCCGACCGAGGCGAACGAGGAGACGCCGAGGCCACGCGATGCGGCGAAATCGATCAGCGCGAGGCCGAGCGCCCCGCTCTGGGTGACGAAGCCGACGTTGCCCGGCGGCGGCGCAGCGGGGGCGAAGGTGAGGTTCAGCTGCGAGCCCGGTGCCGTGTTGAGGACTCCGAGGCAGTTCGGGCCAACGAGGCGCATCCCGCTCTCGCGGCAGATCGCCAGCAGCTCCCGCTCCCGTTCCGCCCCTTTCTCCCCGGTCTCCGCGAAGCCGGCCGAGAGAACGATCAGGCTGCGCACTCCCTTGGCGGCGCATTCGCGGGCGACGTCTGCAGTCGCCTCCGCGCGAACGGCGAGCACCGCGAGCTCGGCTTCCTCCGGCACGTCGGCGACGCTGGGAAAGGCGGGAATCGACTGCACCGTCGCGGCGGCGGGGTTGACGGCGAGGATCCGGCCCGCGAAGCCGGACTCGACCAGGTTGTGCAGCACCTCGCCGCCGACGGTTCCGCGGTGCCTGGAGGCCCCGACGACGATGACGCAGCTCGGTTCGAGGAGGCTGGCGACCGCCGCGGCGGCGGCGAGCCGGTCACGGTCCTCGAAGCGGGCAATCGCCGCCGGCGAGAGCGAGGTCGGGAGCTCTACCCGCAGCCCGCCGGCCCCGGAGGAGATCTCGACCGGAAAGCCGCTCTCGCGGAACATCTCGATCATGCGGTGGTTCTGGGGCAGGATCTCGGCGTGGAAGGTCTTGATGCCGTTGTCGCCGGCCGTCGCGGCGAGGTGGGCGAGGAGGATCGTTCCCAGGCCGCGGCCCTGGAGCTCGCCGGCGATGGCGAAGGCGACCTCGGCCTGGCCCTCGCCCCTCGCGATGTAGGCGCCATGGCCAACCGGGTGCCCGTCGGCGCCGCGGGAGGCGATCAGGCCGTAATGCGTTTGGTAGTCGACCCCGGCCATCATGCGGGCGGCTCCATCCAGGTCGGTCGCCCCCGAGAAGAAGCGAAAGGCCTGCGAGATCGGGTCGAGGGCGGCGAAGAAGTCGCGCAGCGCCGCCTCGTCGTCGGGCCGCACCGGCCGCAGGTGGACGGTTGAGCCGTCGCGCAGGACCGCGTCGGCCTCACGCTCGGCCGGATAGCCCTCACCCACCTTCGCTCAACGCTCCCAGCTCCGCCAGCAGCTCGGCGTACTCGGTGAGGCGGGTCGGCATCAGAAAGTGCTCGTAGATGCGCTCGTGGGCCCGCTTGCCCAGCTCCGTCGCCCGCTCGCGGTCGTCGGCGAGCGAGGCGATCGCCCCGGCCAGCGCCTCGAGGTCGTGCGGGTCGTCGATCAGCAGCCCGCTCTGCCCGTCGACGATCTGGTCCTGGATGCCGCCGACGCGGGTGCCGACCACCGGCCGTCGCTTCCACATCGCCTCGGCCACGGTCAGCCCGAAGCCCTCGGCGAGGCTCTTTTGCACGACGATCTCGGCCCGCCGCTGCAGCGCGTTGACCATCGCCGCGTTCTCGTCGACGTCCTCCATCGGCAGGTTGACCAGGTGCGCGCGGCGGCGCAGCCCGTCCGGCAGCTTCTCCCACGCCGCCTTCACCTCGCGCCAGACGTGCACCCCCTCGGGATCGTCGGAGACGGCGGCGGTCGCCGGTCCGGCGAGGACGAGGTGCAGATCACGGTCGGCCAGGTGGCGCTCGAAGCAGGCGAGCAGGCCGGAGTGGTCCTTGAGCCTGTCCCAGCGCGAGACCTGGAGGACCACTCGCGCTCCCTCGGGAAGCGGCTCCTCCTGCACGATCGCCGCCTGCCGCTCGACCCGGGCCGGGGTGCCGTCGGCGCGGGCGAAGACGGGTGCGAACCCCGGAGCGCGGTGGCCGAGCCCGATCATGCAGACGATCTCTTCGACGGCGTTCGGGGAAAGGTCCTGGTTCTTGGGCGAGAGGGGGTCGATCGAGGGCGGCATCACACGGACCCGCTCGGGGTCGAGCCCTTCCCAGGCGTAGGCGGCGCGCGAGAAGATGCAGAGATCGGCGGCACCGACGTCGGGGCGGAGGAAATCCCAGGCGCGGCGGACGAGCTCGTTGGGCCGATCGGCGCCGATGTGGCAGCGCCAGATCGCCATCGCTCCGGCCGCCTTCGCCGCTCCGATCAGGCCCGCGGTCTGGGGGTCGTGGAGGAAGACGAGGTCACCCGGTTGCAGCAGGCGCCCGATCCTGCGGCCGCTGCCGGCGAGCCTTCCGGTGTAGAGGTCGCGTTGCTCGGGCCCGAGCGGGCCGCCGTCGCCCTCGTCGCCGTGAAGGTTGTTGTGCAGGCGCTTGGTCAGCGCGAAGAACGGGCCGTCCTCGCGCAGCACCGCCCAGCGGGTGTCGACGCCGGCGCCGCGGACGTAGGGGAGGAGGGTGCGCAGCATCTCCGCCACGCCGCCGCCCGCGAGGGTCGAGCTGACGTGCCAGACCGCGCGCCCGGCGAAAAGCCGGCGGGCGCGCTCGGCGGCAACCTCGACCCGCGCGTAGTCCGGACCGAGGAGGTCCCTGAAGCGGTCGATCCGGAACGGGACGATCTGCACGAACTCCGGCCGGGCCATTCGCCTCAGAGCCTCCAGTGACGGGCGACGCCGGCGGCGGCCCGGGAGGTGAGCATCGCCTCGGGAGCGGCGCTGAGCGCCTCTCCCTCGCCGCCGAGGGCGGCCATCGTGGCCACCACCGAGTCGGCCAGCGCGAGCGGTTCGTAGCCGCCCTCGAGCACGATTCCGAGTGGCACGCCCAGCTGTGCCGCCAGCTCGCGCACGTGCCGGGCCATCGCGGCGAACGACCACGCCTCGAGGCGGCAGCTGGCAAGCGGGTCGGCCCGGTGGGCGTCGAAGCCGGCTGAGACGAGGACGAGATCGGGGGCGAACTCGGTCGCGACCGGCACGACGATGTGCTCGACCAGCGAAAGCCAGAGCTCCTCTTCGCTTCCACCCGGCACGGGCAGGTTGACCGTGTAGCCCTCGCCCGCCCCCGAGCCGAAGTCGCCGGCGGAGCCGGTGCCGGGGAAGATCCCCGCCTCGTGGATGCTGAGGAAGAGGACGTCAGCGCGACGACGGAAAGCCTCGGCCGTGCCGTTGCCGTGGTGGACGTCCCAGTCGAAGACGCAGACGCGCTCGGCGCCGAGCTCGCGGATCGCCAGCTCGGCGGCGATCGCGACGTTGTCGAAGAGGCAGAAGCCCATCGCACGCGCCGGTTCGGCGTGGTGCCCTGAGGGGCGTAGTGCGCAGAAGCCGGTCTGGGCCTCGCCGCCGAGCAGGGCGCGGGTCATCTCGCAGGCGCCGCCGGCGGCGTGCAGGGCGGCGCGGTAGGAGGCCTCGCCGACGAAGGTGTCGGCGTCGATCGCGCCGCCACCGGCCAGGCAGAGGTCGCGGATCGACTCGACGTGCCGGCGGCTGTGCACGAGCTCCAGCTCATCCTCGCTTGCGGCGGGCGCCTCCCGCCGCTCCCATCCCAGCCAGTCGCGCTCGGCGAGGAGGCGCTCGACCGCAAGCAGCCGCTCGGGCGTGTCGGGGTGGGCCGGCATGTGCGCGCGCGGGTCGTGCTCGAGGCCCGAGGGATGGCTGAAATAGAGCATTGAGTCCTGACCCTAAGCGGCGCCGGCAGCCGCCGTCCAGGTTTGCGCCGGGCTCCCGGTCAATCGTGGGGGCAGATGACCGCCCGGCCGTCGAGGCTGCCCTCGCGCATCCGGGCGTAGGCATCCTCGACGCGGTCGAGCGGGAAGCGCTCGATGTGAGCGCGGATCTTGCCTGTGCGGGCGAGGTCGAGGACCTCCATCAGCTCCACCGCGGTGCCCCAGTAGGGGATCGTCAGCTGGGACTCGAACGGAAGCGCTCCGAAGGCGAACTGCAGCTTGCCACCGGCGAGGCCGACCACCGTCAGGTGGGCCTCGAAGCGGGTGATCTCGCTGGCGAGTGCGAGGGTGTCGTCGGCGCCGACGTCGTCGAGGACCAGCTCGGCGCCGCGCCCGCCGGTCAGCTCGCGGATCCGCTCGGCGGCGTCCTCGCCCGGCTCGACCGTCTCGTCGGCGCCGACCTCGCGCGCCAGGGCGAGCTTCTCGGCCGACGTGTCGACGGCGATCACCTGGGCGGAGCTGAGGGCGCGGAGGATCTGCACAGCCATGTGCCCGAGGCCGCCGACGCCGATCACCACAGCGGTCGAGCCGGGGACGAGCAGGTGCAGCGAGCGCTTGATCGCGTGGTAGGGGGTGAGGGCGGCGTCCGAGAGCGGCGCGGCATCGCGGGGGTCCAGATCGCCCAGCGAGAGCAGCAGCCGAGGGTGGGGCACGAGCATGTACTCGGCCATCCCCCCGTCGAGGCCGAGCCCGCCGCCGAAGGCGCCGATCTCTGCCTGGTGCTCGCAGTAGTTCTCGGCGGAGAGGCGGCAGGCGCGGCAGCGACCGCAGCCCCAGGGCCCGTAGACGGAGACCGCCTCGCCCACCTCGAGCCCTTTCACTCCCGCGCCCAGGGCCTCCACCCAGCCGGCGTTCTCGTGGCCGAGCGTGAACGGGAGGTCGAAGTCCAACGTCCCTTCCGGCCACTCCATCAGGTGCAGGTCGGAGTGGCAGGCGCCGGCTCCGCCGACCTTGACGAGCACTTCCCCGGGGCCAGGTTCGGGAACGGGGACGTCGCGCATCTCAGGCGGGGACTGCCAGGCGGTGAGCTGATAGGCCTTCATCTGTCTTCTCCTTCGTCGAGTGGGTATTTCGACTCCGCCGCGGCGATGAGGCGACGTGCCCGCTCGACCGCGTCGATGTTGACCGAGATCGCGTCGATGCAGGAGCGGACGAGCAGCTCTGCGTACTCGGGGTAGACCGACGGCGCCTGACCGCAGATCGAGGTCTGCAGGCCGAGCTCCCGTGCCCGGACGAGCAGGCGCCCGATGTACTCGGTGACGGCGGGATCGCGCTCGTCGAAGACCTCGGCGACGAGCTCGGAGTCCCGGTCGGCGCCGAGCACGAGCTGGGTGAGGTCGTTGGAGCCGATCGAGATGCCGGCGATCCCCAGCTCCGCGTAGCGGGGCAGGTGGAAGAGGACAGAGGGGACCTCGGCCATCACCCACAGCTCGAAGCCGTCCCTGGCGAGCAGTCCGAGGCCCTCCAACCGGTCGCGGCAGAAGGCCACTTCTCTGGGGGTCCTGACGAAGGGGATCATCAGATGGACGTTGCGGTGGCCGGCGTCCCAGACGCGGTCCACCGCCTTCAGCTCGAGGTCGAAGAGGTCCGGCTCGTGCGTGTAGCGAAGGGCGCCGCGGTAGCCGATCATCGGGTTGGCCTCCTCGGGCTCGAAGCGCTCGCCGCCCCGCAGGCCGCGGAACTCGTTGCTGCGGAAGTCGATCGTCCGGTAGGTGATCGGCCGAGGCTCGAAGGCGGCGGCGAACTGCGTCAGCGAGTGGGCCATTCGCTCGACGAAGAGCTCGCCTTCTCCCCGCTCCAAGAGCGCTCGCGGGTGCTCGCCGTCGAGCGCCTCGACGACCATCAGCTCCGCTCGCAGCAGCCCGACGCCGTCGACGTCGAGGTCCTTCACCCGCTCGAGCTGGGACGGCTCGGAGAGATTGACCAGCAGCTTCGTCACCGTCACCGGCGGGCTCGGCCCGGCTACGGGGGTGGCCGCCGGAGCCTCTGCGGGAGGCGGTTGTGAGGCTCCGGCGGTCACGGTTCCCCGGCCTGCATCGACCGTCACGAGCTGACCGTCGCGCAGTATCTTGGTCGCCTCGACGGTGCCGACGACGCAGGGGATGCCCAGCTCACGGGAGACGATCGCCGCGTGGCAGGTCATCCCGCCGGAGTCGGTGACGATCGCCGCTGCCTTTCGCATCAGCGGGACCCAATCCGGCGCGGTCATATGGGTGACGAGCACCTCGCCCTCGACCAGCTCCGCGGCGTCCTCGCGCGAACCGATCACCCGCACCGCTCCGCTTGCCATTCCAGGCGCGGCGCCCAGCCCTCTGACCAGCTCCTTGCCGGCGCCGGCGGCCGGTCCGGCCTGAGCCTCGACCCCGGTGCTGGTCACCGGCCTCGACTGCAGCATCCAGATCTTGCCCGCGTCGTCGATCGCCCACTCGGTGTCCTGCGGCGCTTCGTAGTGAGCCTCGATCCGCACGCCGAGCTCGGCAATGCGCCTTGCCTCCTCGTCGCTGAGGACCGCCCGGTTGGCCTGGCTGGGGTCGAGCTGGCGCGTCAGGGTGCCGACGTTGGCCGCCGCGACGATCTCTGTCTCCTTGTGGCGAACTTCGCGCTTCTCGATCTGCAGCTCGCCCTTGCTCACCACGTAGCGATCCGGCGAGATCGCTCCCGAGACAACCGCCTCCCCGAGGCCGAAAGCGGCCTCGATCACGAGGCGATCGCGTGCGCCGGTGGCAGGGTCGATCGTGAACATCACCCCGGCGCGGGTTGACTCGATCTGGCGCTGGACGACGACCGCGATGTCCATGTCGGCTTGAGCGAAGCCCTTCTGCACGCGGTAGTAGATGGTGCGGGCGCCGAAGAGGGAGGACCAGCACTCCCGCACCGCGTCCAGGAGGAAGATCGTTCCGCGCACGTTCAGCACCGTCTCGTTCATCCCGGCGAACGAGGCCGACGCGGTGTCCTCGGCCGTGGCGGAGGAGCGGACCGCAACCGCCACGTTCGGGTCAGAGCCTCCGAGATCGGAATAGCCCTCGCAGATCGCGTCTTCGAGCCAGTCGGGCATCGGCTCCGTCTCGAGCATCGAACGGATCTCTTGTGCCGCACGGTCGAGCCGGGCGGTGTCCTCAACGTCGACGTCAGCGAGTCGCTCGGCGATCCGCGAGCGCAGGCCGTTCGCATCGCAGAAGGCGGCGTAGGCCGAGGCGCTGATCACGAAGCCGGGGGGAACCGGCAGCCCGGCCGCGGTCAGCTCGCCGAGGTTCGCCCCCTTGCCGCCGGCACGGTCGACGTCCGCACGACGCAGATCCTCGAAGCCGAGCACCGCCTCGGACGAGACCGATGGCGGATCAGCGGCGTTCTGCGGGTCACGGCCGCTCATTGCCGGCGCACCGCGAGAACGGGACAAGGCGCCTTGCGGATCACGTCCCGTGAGACCGAGCCCAGGAGGACCCGGGTCAACGGCCCGTAGCCGCGGGAGCCCACCACCAGCAGGTCGACTCCCTCCTCGCACACCTGGAGCAGCTGAGCCGCCGGATCTCCGTCGCGCCTGATCGGCTCCGCTGCCAGCGAGGAGTCGATGGAGTGGATTCCCTCGTTGATGACCTTGTCCGGCTGAGGTGGCGATTCCGGTGCGGAGGCGCCCGGCACCATCACCGGCGTTGCGACCGGCGGGACGACGACCGTTACCAGCTCGATCTTCGCGTTGGAGCGCTTGGCCAGGGCTTCGGCCCGCTGCAGGGCGAGCTTGGATTCGGGGGCGCCGTCGTAGCCGACGGCGATGTCGCGAAGCGGCTCATGGGCCGCCTGGGCGTAGCCGGCCGGGGCCACGGCGACGTCCACCGGAGCGCCGCTGAGAAGGCTTCGCCCGACGCTGCCGAGCACCACACGGCCGATTGCCCCGCGATGGGGCGAGCCGACGACGATCGCGTCGAGCTCCTCGCCTTCGGCGATCGTGGTGAGGATCGCGGCGGGAGACCCGCCGCCGTAAGCGCGGGTCTCGACGTCCAGGTCGGCGAGCACGTCCCGTGCCTCGGCGAGGACCGCCTCTGCTTCCCCTGCCTCTTCTTCGGGGAGCAGGGCGTGCTCCATCGGCACTGGTCCGCCGTTGAGAACGGTGACCACGAGCGCACTCGCGTTCGAGTCCGAAGCCGCAAAAACTCGGGCAAGCTCCAAGGCGTCGCGGCCACCGTCGCGACCGTCGTGAGCGACCAGCAGGCGCATCGTCTAGTCCGCCTTCGGCTTCGTCTCGATCTCGACCGGCTCCTTTGCCTCGGAGCCGGGCATCGGGATCGTCACCTCGAGCACGCCGTCCCTCGTGGTCGACTCGATGTCCTCGGCCTTGACGCCGGCGGGCAGGGTCATCGAGCGCGAGAACGACCCGAAGCGGCGCTCGCGGCGCATGTAGCTGCCCTGCTCCTCCTCGCTCTCCTCGGTGTGTTCGCCCGAGATGGTGAGGACGTCGTCCTCGACGGTGACCTTCACCTCCTCGGGCGTGATCCCCGGCAGGTCGGCGCGCAGGATCACGCTGCCGTTTTTGCGCAGCACGTCCACCGACGGGGCCCACGCGCCGTCGCCGCCGATGCCCGCCTCGCGGAACATCTCCTCGATCCGGTGGCGCAACTCGCCGAAGTCGGCGAAAGGCCGCCAGACGGTCGTTTGGGTTGCCATCGAAGCCTCCTTTGGTCTGGGTCCTTTGGCCTGGGGGTTGGCCTACTCCGAATCTAGGTCTGGTCTGGTCGCTTGGCATCCGGGTAAGGCCACAGCGGCTGGGCGGTAAGACCCCGATGTGCACGGCGAGCGAGCGCCTGAAGATGGCGGTATGGCGACGATGATGAGGAGCGATACGACCCAATCCCGATCCCGGGCCGAGTCTTCCCGCCACAGCCCCTTTCTTCGATTTGGTTGGAGGCTTTCGACGATGACGATCCGTGACGTGATCGAGAGACATGGGCACTTCGCCCACGGTGGCAATCCCGATGACACCGCCGAGACCTGGATCGAGTCCGGGTTTGAGGCCGACGAGGTCGAGGAGTGGCTCAGGGCCCGGTGCTTCGATCCCAGCATGGCCCGCGATCTGGTAGACGCCGGAGTGACTCCGGCCGACGCGAGCACCAAGACCGAGGCCGGCGCCGGCGACTACACCGATACTGTCGGCTTCAAGGTTTCCGCCGGCGACCTCGAGGTCGAGGAGGCCCGCGACCTCCTCGGCGTCAGCTGATCGATCTAGCTGATGGATGACCTTGGCCGCCGAGCTGACCGGGTAGACGCCTCGGTCTCAGCGCCATCAGTGAAAGACCGCACGCCGGGAGGCGGGGTTCCCCGGATGGCCCGGCGCGCCTGGCGATGAAGACTCCTTGCCGTGGCAAGGCAAGAGCCAAACCTTCGCAAGGCAACGGGAGAGACGATGAGGGCTCTGCGCAGGACACAGCCCAACTCAGAGCGGCGAGGCGCGGAGCCGCGGGGTCGAACGAGGCTCGAGGTCCGGGTGCGCGCGCGCCTCTACGGAGGCCGACGGTGAGCGCGCGCGTGCTGATCGCCGGAGGCGGCGTGGCTGGGCTCGAGGCAGCGGTCGCCCTGCACGAGACGGCTGGCGATCGTGCCGAGGTGGCGATGTACTCGCCGCGTGAGGACTTCATCTACCGGCCCTTCTCCGTGGCCGAGCCCTACGGCGCCTCCCGCCCGATGCGCTACGACCTGGCGGAGCTGGCCCAGCGCTGCGGCGCCACCTACCACCGGGCCAGCATCGGCTCGGTCGATGGCGAGGCGCAGCGGGCTCGCA
>DASUIY010000188.1:0-19358 GCA_036279555.1 Solirubrobacterales bacterium
GACGAAGCCGAAACCACATTTCGAGCAGCCCGTAGGGCGGGCGCTGAAGCCCGCAGTTCGCTCCGCGCTGGCCTCCCTGTGGCCGCAGTTGGGGCAGATGAAGAACGGCATCCCCCGCCAGGTTACTGAGAGTGACTTTTAGAAGAGGCTTCTTGCGGCATCGGGGACCTGCAGGCCCAGGTGCTCGTAGGCCCTCGGGGTGATCACGCGGCCCCTCGGGGTCCGCTTCAAAAGGCCCTGCTGGAGCAGATAGGGCTCCAGCACGTCCTCGATCGTGTCGGCCTCCTCGCCGATCGCGACCGCGAGCGTGGAGAGGCCGACCGGGCCGCCGGCGAACTTGCTGGCGACAGTGTCGAGCAGGGCGCGGTCGCTGCGGTCGAGCCCGCCGGCGTCGACCTCGAGCATCTCCAGGGCCGAGGCGGCGACCTCGGCGTCGATCGCACCGCGGTCCTTGACCTGGGCGAAGTCCCGCACTCGCTTCAGCAGCCTGTTGGCGACTCGCGGGGTGCCGCGAGAGCGTTCGGCGATCGTCCGCGCTCCCTCCGGGTCGATCGCGACACCGAGGATGCCGGCCGAGCGGACGACGATCTCCCCGAGATGCTCGGGGCTGTAGTGCTCGAGCCGGTGGGAGAGGCCGAAGCGATCCCGCAGCGGCATGGTCAGCAGCCCGGCACGTGTCGTGGCCCCGATCAGCGTGAAGGGCGGCAGCGGCAGGGTGACGGTGCGGGCGCCGGCGCCCTGGCCGAGCACGACAGGCAGCTCTCCGTCCTCCATCGCCGGGTAGAGCGTCTCCTCGACCGCGCGGCCGAGCCGGTGGATCTCGTCGACGAAGAAGACGCTGCCCGGCTCCAGCGCGGTGAGAAAGGAGGCGACGTCGGCCTTGCGCTCCAGCGCCGGGCCTGCCGTCTGCACCATCGGCACGCCCATCTCCTCAGCGACGATGTGGGCCAGCGAGGTCTTGCCGAGGCCGGGCGGGCCGGCCAGGAGGACGTGATCGAGGGGCTCGTCGCGGCCGCGCGCAGCCTCGATGAAGATCGCCAGCTGGTCGGTGACCTGGGTCTGGTTGACGAAGTCCGCGAGCCGGCGTGGGCGCAGCGAGCGGTCGAGATCCTCGTCGGGCGCATCGGCCCGGGCGTCGTGAACCCGCACGCCTTCGGCGGCGACCTCCTCACCGGGCGGGAAGGGCCCGTCGACGCCGGGGGTCCGGATCCGCTTCTCGCTCATGCCTTGCTCCGCGAGGCCCCGGCCTTGCGCAGGGCGGCCGCGATCAGCTCCTCGGCATCCTCGCTGTCGATCCCGTCGAGCAGCTGCTCGGCCTCCAGCGGCGCGTAGCCGAGGTTGACCAGGCCGTCGCGAGCGAGGGCGCGGGCGTCCTCTTCGTCGTCGCCGACCAGCGCCACCTCTTCCTCCAGCGCCCCGGCGATCTTCTCTCTCAGCTCGACGATGATCCGCTCGGAGGTCCGCTTGCCGATTCCCGGCACGGCCTGGAAGCGCTTGGCGTCGCCGGCCGCGATCGCACGCAGAAGCTCACGCGCGGGCCCGCCCGAGAGCGCGGCGAGGGCGACCTTGGGCCCGACGCCGCTGACCGAGATCAGCTCGCCGAACAGGTCGCGCTCCTCCTCGGAGGCAAAGCCGAAGAGGGCGAGCGAGTCCTCGCGGGAGATCAGCTCGGCGTGCAGGAAGGTCTCGCGCCCGGTGGCGGGCACCGCCTTCAGGGTCTCAGCAGACACGGCAAGCCGGTAGCCGACCCCGCCTGCGTCGATGACGACGTGATCTGCGCGGCGAACCATCACCTCTCCGCGGACGGCCGCGATCATGCCGCCGGCCTCGAGCTCTGAGCCACGCTGTCCGCGACCGCAACGGCCGCCTGGTGCCCGGTGCCGCCGCCGTGGCAGATCGCCACCGCGAGCGCGTCGGCGGCGTGGTCGGGCGTGGGCGGCTCGGGCAACCCGAGCAGGGTGCCGACCATCCGCTGCACCTGCTCCTTGCCGGCCGCGCCGGACCCGCAGACGGCCTTCTTGATCGCCTGCGGGGTGTAGGTGAAGCAACGCACGCCGCGCTGTGCCGCCGCCAGCATCGCCGCTCCGCTGGCCCTGCCGACGGCCATCGCGGAGTGGACGTTCTTGCCGAAGTAGAGATCCTCCAGCGCCATCGCCTTCGGCTCGTGCCACTCGATCAGCTCCGAGAGCGCCCCGTGGATGCGCTCCAGGCGCAGCTCCATCGGCTGCTCGGGCGAGGTCTCGACCACGCCGCCGTCGAGCGCGACCATGCGGCTGCCCTCGATCCTGACCACGCCGAAGCCAAGGTTGGCTGCGCCGGGGTCGATCCCCATCACGACTTGCATGGGAAGTGATTCTGGGACGAGCCTCGGATGCCTTCCGACAGCGGGATCGGTAGGGGGAGCCTGGCAGTCCTTCAGTCGAATTGAGCACCGCGCGTGAGCGCGGTGCAACCAGGAGCGCGGCCTACGGCCGCGCAAGCACCGGATTGCATAGGCCGCTTCGCGACATTCGACTGAAGGACTGCCAGGCTCCTCTCAACACGTCACCGGGTTACGCCCGGATACGAGCCGGTATCAGGGTTCCCAAGCTTTTAAAAAGCTTGAGGTGCCCGGCTATGGCGCCTTGCCATGTAAAGCTTGTGGGAGACGGGGGCACTTCGGGGAGAGGCTTTCGAAGCTTGTGTCCTGTTGAGGGGATGCCGGTGCCCTTCCCCAAAACACTCAAGCGCGGCTCCCGCCGCGCGTTTTGGGGAAGGGCACCGGCATCCCCTCACCCAAACCCCCGGCTACGCCGCTTGCGCGGCCAGCTTCTCGATGATCTCCTCGGGCACGTCGAAGTTGGCGTGGACCTCGTTGACGTCGTCGTGCTCCTCGAGCGTGTCGACCAGGCGCAGCAGCCATTCCGCATCGGTTCCCTTGACCGTCACCGTGCTTTTCGGCTCCATCGCGACGTCGGCCGAGGCGATCTCGACCCCGGCGGCCTCGAGCGCCTCCCGCACCGCGCCGAGGTCGCCCGGCTCGCAGACCACCCGCAGCCGGTCGCCATCCTCGCGCACGTCCTCGGCCCCGGCGTCGATCGCGACGATCAGGTCCTCTTCGCCGTAGCGGCCGGCGTCCACGGCGACCACCCCGCGTTTCTCGAAGATCCAGGCGACCGACCCGGGCTCGCCGAGGCTGCCGTGGTGCTTGGTGAAGGCGTGGCGGATGTCGGCGCTGGCGCGGTTGCGGTTGTCGGTCAGCGCCTCGACCAGGATCGCCGCACCGCCGGGGCCGTAGCCCTCGAAGAGGATGCTCTCGATCGCAGCGGCGTCGGTGCCGATGCCGCTGCCGCGCTCGATCGCGCGCTGGATGTTGTCCTTGGGCATCGAGGCTTCGCGGGCCTTCTGGACCGCGGTCGCCAGCGCCGGGTTGCCGTCGGGATCGCTGCCTCCGTCGCGAGCCGCGACGGTGATCGCCCGCGCCAGCTTTGTGAAGAGCTTGCCGCGCTTGGCATCGGCGGCGCCCTTCTTGTGCTTGATCGAAGACCACTTCGAGTGACCGGACATAGCTGCCATTCTATGAATCGGGCATGACCACCGAATCGCACAGCGTCAGGCCGGTCAAGGGACTGGTTGCCAGCGTCGTCTTCGTCGCGATGCTGCTCGCCGCCCTCTCGATCTGGACGGCGATCCCGCTGACCTGGATCTACATCGGGTCCAAGGTCTCCCACACGCAGTTCCCGAGCACCGGCCCCTACTTCGTCGTCGCCGCCGGGATCATCGTCTCCGTCCTGCTGATCGCCTGGCTGATCGGCCGGCTCAACCGCCTCTACATCCAGATCACGGGCACCAACCGGCTGGCCCCGATGCGCGCCCCCTGGCTCAAGAGCTTGCGCGACACCTCCCCCAGGGCAAACTCGACCACCGTCGTCGAGGCCGTCCTGATGGGCTCCGTGCTGCTCGCGGCCTTCTGCCTGACCGTCTGGTTCTTCTTCCTCGCCGGCTCGCCGCTGCCGACTCAGTAGTCAGACGACGAATTTCCCGTCTTCCTGCATCACGACGCCGTCCACTTCGAGCTTGCCCCCGAGACGGAGGTCGCAGACCAGATCGGTGTGCACGGCGGACTCGTTGACGCCCCCCGACTCCGGATAGCTGCGGCCGACCGCCATGTGGACGGTGCCGCCGATCTTCTCGTCGAGCAGGACCTCGAGGGTGCCGCGGTCGATCGCGTAGTTGGTGCCGATGCCCAGCTCGCCGAGGCGGCGGGCGCCCTCGTCGGTGTCGAGCAGCTGGACGAGGAACTCCTCGCCCCGCTCCGCGCTCGCGTCGACGACCTTCCCGGCCTCGAAGCGCAGGCGCACTCCCGAGACCTCGCGCCCGCCGATCACCGCCGGCAGGTGGAAGGTCACCTCGCCCTCGACCGAGTCCTCGACCGGGCCGGTGAAGAACTCGCCGTCGGGCATGTTGTGGTCGCCGACGCAGGGGATGAACTTGCGACCGGCGATGCCCAGCTTGATGTCGGTCCCCGGCGCCGTGACCCGCACCTCCTCGTGGCCCTCGATCCACTCGGCCAGCCGTTCGCACTCCTTCGAGGCGCGCTTCCAGGCAGTCAGCGGGTCGGGGTCGTCGGCGAGGCAGGCGCCGAAGTAGAAGTCCTCGTAGTCGGCGAGGCTCATCTCGGCCTCCGAGGCGTAGGCGTTGGTCGGGTAGAGCGTGTAGCACCAGCGGAAGTCGCCCGCCGCACTGCGGTCCATCATCTTCGCCAGCAGGTCGCCGACGGCGGTCTGGCGGCGGGTCTGGCGCTCCGGCGGCACGGCGGAGAGTTCGCGCGTGTTGGCGCTGGCGCCGACGGCGATGCGAACGTCGGCCTTCTCCGCCATCCACTCCGTCACCGGCGAGATCCACTCGAGCTGCGCGTCGCTGGCGTGCTTGTAGTAGACGGAGGCCAGGCCGTCGAGGGCGACGTTGAGGATCGGGTGAGCGCCGGCCTTCAGCACCTCCTCGTAGACAGCGCGCAGGAGCGGCTCGGCGCCGACCTCTCCGTCGATCGAGACAACCTCGCCCTCGGCCACCTTGGTCGAGTATCCGACCAGGATCTTCGCCAGGCTCTCCGCCCTCGAATCCCTCACCGCGCCGTCTCCTCTCGCTCGCGAACGCTCGTCGTCATCGCCATGAACAATGCATGAAGGCGCGGATCCTCGGTCAGCTCGGGGTGGAAGGCACAGGCGAGCACACCGCCTTCGCGGATCGCCACCGGGTGGCCCTCGTACTCGGCGAGCACCTCGACACCAGGCCCGCACCGATCGACCCAGGGGGCCCGGATGAAGACCGCCCGCAGCGGCTCGTCGCCGATCCCGGTGAGCTCGAGGTCCGCCTCGAAGCTCTGCAGCTGACGCCCGAAGGCGTTGCGGGCTGCCGTCGCGTCGATCAGCCCCAGGTGCTCGTCATCGCAGACGATCATCCCGGCGCAGGTGCCGAACACCGTCTTGCCCGCTTTGCAGTGCGCGCGGATCGGCTCGGCCAGCCCAGCTGACTCGATCCCCTTCGAAATGGTCGTGCTCTCGCCACCCGGGATCACGAGCCCGTCCAGCCCCTCCAGATCGGCCGGCACCTTCACCTCCCGCGCCTCGGCCCCCAGCCTGCGCAGCATCTCGATGTGCGCTTCAAAGCCACCTTGAATCGCCAGGACCCCTATCTGCATCACACGATCCCGCCTCTCCCGCGGGTGGCATGGGGCAGGGGGGTCGAGGACGTACACCTCGCCCGCAGGCCCCCCTGCCCCATGACAGGACCCGCGGGCCAGTGAGCCCTAGGCACCGCGATCTTGCAAAAGAGCGTCCGCCGCCGCCAGCTCGGCGATCTCGAGCCCGGGCATCGCGTCTCCGAGCCCGATCGAGGCGGCCGCGACCCGCTCGGGGTCGTCGAAGTGCGTGGTCGCCTCGACGATCGCCTTCGCCCGGCGCTCCGGGTCGCCGCACTTGAAGATCCCCGAGCCGACGAAGTTGCCCTCGGCGCCGAGCTGCATCATCAGCGCCGCGTCGGCCGGCGTGGCGATCCCGCCGGCGCAGAAGAGGGGCACCGGGAGGCTGCTCTTCGCCGCGACCTCGTGGACGACTTCGAGCGGCGCCTGGTGCTCCTTGGCGGCACCGGCCAGCTCCTCCGGGCCGAGCTGGGCGAGCCGCTTGATCCCGGCGACTATCTCGCGCATGTGGCGCACCGCCTCGACCACGTTGCCGGTGCCCGCCTCGCCCTTGGAACGGATCATCGCCGCCCCCTCGCCGATCCGCCGCAGCGCCTCGCCGAGGTTGGTCGCGCCGCAGACGAACGGGACCTCGAAGGCGAGCTTGTCGATGTGGTTGCGCTCGTCGGCCGGGGTCAGCACCTCCGACTCGTCGACGTAGTCGACCTCGAGCGCCTGTAGGACCTGGGCCTCGGCGAAGTGGCCGATCCGCGCCTTGGCCATGACCGGGATCGTCACCGCCTCCTGGATCCCCTTGATCATCGCCGGATCGGACATCCGCGCGACCCCCCCGTCCCTGCGAATGTCGGCCGGAACCCTCTCCAAGGCCATAACAGCACAAGCTCCAGCCTCCTCCGCCACACGTGCCTGCTCAGGCGTGACAACGTCCATGATGACGCCGCCTTTCAACATCTCTGCGAGGCCAGTCTTAACTCTGAAAGTAGCCCTCTCGGCCATGGATGCCAATACTACGTGGCAGCCGGTTCCCCCTGCTCGCAACCACCCAAAGACAAGCTGTAAGCCAGCGCCTGTCCCGCGGGTGGCGTCGTAGGGGGAACCGCCCCCGAGGACGCTTTAGCGACCGCAGGGGGCGGTGGGTCCCCTGCGGCGACAGGACCCGCGGGCCAATGCGGTCAACCCGCTACTTGAGCTTGTAGGCCCGAATGCGGTCTTTATGCGTGTCTTCGTCACGGGCATATAGACCGTGAGCAAGTGCCTGGACCAGCGCCATCAGGGCGGTGTTGGAGCGGGCGAAGGAGGGGCTGTTGGAGGAGTAGTAGAGCGTCAGCTCGGCACCCTCCCCCACCTCCGACATCGAGGCGTCGGAGATCGCCAGCGTGTGCGCGTTGCGGTGCAGCGCCAGCTTCATCGCGCGCAGCAGGAGAGGATGGGCCCGCCCGGAGGAGAGGACGATGACCAGCGTCTCGTCGTCTATCCGCCCCAGCCGCTGCAGGGACTCGCCGCCGGTGCTGGCGACGATTTCGGCCCTGATGTCGAGCAGGCTGAGCGTGTGCCGCAGGTAGCTGGCGAAGAAGGCCATCTGGTCGACGCCGACGATCACGACTCGCTGGGCTTCGGCCAGTGCCGCGACCGCACCGTCGACCTGCTCGCGGGTCAGCTTGCGCGCGGTTTCCTCGAGGTTCGCGTAGTCGGCGCCCAGCGACCCCTCCAGCTCGGAGTGATCGAAGGAGAAGAGCGAGCCGGCGCTGGACGTTCCGTTCGTTGCCGCCCCGGCCGTCCGGTACTCCTCGATGGCCGCCTGCTGAAGCTCCGGGTATCCCTCGAACCCGAGGGCCTGGGAGAAGCGCACCACGGTCGAAGAAGAGGTGCTCGCCCTGCGGGCCAGCTCCTCGGCGGTGAGGAAGGCCGCCTCGTCGAGATGGTCGACGATGTAGCGGGCGACGTCTTTCTGGGAGCGGGAGAACTCGTCGAATCGCTCCTGGATGTAATCGGAGAGGCTCTTGAGCTGGGTTGCTGATTTGGTCGCGGTCTTGGTCACGGGCCTCAGATTCGCCGCACCCCACCCTTCTCCTTCCGGCGGGCATCGGGAGGATCTGGTTGGATTGGCGGCGCGATGACGCTCGAACAGGCGCTGCGCCTCACCAACCGCAACATGATCGCCTTCGACTTGGTCCTCGGCAGTTCCGCGATCCTGGCGCCGGCGACGACGCTGAAGGTCCTCGGGCACGAGCACCCCTCCCCCGACGCCGAACACCTCTTCCGCCGCTGCGGCCCGATCTGGCTCACCTTTGCAGCCGCCCACGCGTTCGCCGCGCGCCGGGGCGAGCAGCGCGACTGGTGGGCGCTGGCCTGGCTGCGCGGCACCGAGATCGCCACCGACGCGCTCTGGGCGGAGTCGGCGGCCGTCAGCCGCCCGGGGGCAAAGCTCGGCCTGCGCCTCGCCGGGGTCTCGAACCTGGCGATGGCCGCGGGCTTCGCCTGGCTGTCGCGGAGGTAGCGCCTTGGCGAACCTCGCCGGGCTGCCAGACAAGCGCTGGAGCGTGCGGGGGCTGACCGACGAGGGCGACGAGGCCTGGGTGATACGCGGCATCTCGCGAAAGCTCTACCGCTGCCCCTCCTGCCACGGCGAGATCGAGATCGGCAGCGAGCACGTCGTCGTCCAGTACGTGTTCCGCCTCGGCGGCACCGAACATCACCACTGGCACCGCCGTTGCGCCGAAGAGATCCTGATCCCCGAACTGCGCGAGCCGCGCCGGGTGCCGGCCGGCGAGTCGGCCCAGTCGAAGCTGGAGCAACGCGGTCGCAAGCCCTCGGGCCGGCGTCGCGACCGCTGACGTGAGCCGCCGCGCCGAGCTGGCCTCTGTCTACCTGCGGATCGGCCGCACCTATCTCAAGTGGGCGCCGTCGCTGCTGGCGCTGGCGCTGATCGTCTTCATCCCGCTCGGGCTCGTGCACGCGATCGCCGTGCAGGCCGAGATCGGCTCCTTCGACGTCGACAGCCTGATCGAGATCTTCGCCGCCGCGGCGGCCGTGATCGCCCTCGCCGTCACCGGGCTGATCGGCGAGGTCTTCTACACCGGCGCGGTGGCGATCTCGCTGACCCACCCCCACGACGGCAAGCCGCCGACGCTGCGCGAAACGGCGCGCATGGTGAACTACGGCCCGCTGATCGCGATCGACCTGATCTACGGCGTCACCGTCGCCGTCGGGCTGGTCTTCTTCTTCGTGCCGGGCATCCTCGTTTTCGTCTGGCTCGCCCTTGCGGCTCCGGTCGTGGAGATCGAGCACCGCGGCGTCCGCGCGGCCCTCGCCCGCAGCGTCCAGCTCGTGCGCGGCAAGTTCCTACTGGTCGCGGCGGTGATGATCCCGATCGAGCTCGTCGGCGACGTCCTCACCAACCTCGCCACCGAGCTCGCTCACGACCTTCTTGGCGAGACGCTGCTCTCCAAGTGGCTGGCCGACGTGCTGTCCAACCTCGCCTTCACGCCGTTCTTCGCGGTCGCCGCGGTGCTGCTCACGGTCGACCGGATCCACGAAAAGGAGGGCGCCGTAGTCGAACTACACTCGAAGCCGAGGCAATGAGCACCGCATCGATCTTCGCCGACTTCTGGGACCAGCTCGTCGAACACGACGAGCAGGGCCTCTTCCTCGTCCTCGCCGGCTTCATCCTCTCCTTCGCCTTCATCCGCATGAGCACGCGGCTGATGCGGAGCCCCAGGGTCCCGTGGTGGCCGGGCAGCGTGGTCAGCGAGAGCGGCGTGCACCTGCACCACCTCGTCTTCGGGATCGTGACG
Source organism: Solirubrobacterales bacterium (assembly GCA_036279555.1). Taxonomy (GTDB): domain Bacteria; phylum Actinomycetota; class Thermoleophilia; order Solirubrobacterales; family 70-9; genus VRUE01. The sequence goes on from DASUIY010000188.1 coordinate 9,475, forward strand.
ATGATGGTCGCCGGCACGCTCGGCTTCAGCACCCTCGGCGCCAGCCCCTGGATCGAGATCTGCGCCTTCGCCTTCGGCATCGGCGCCGGGCTGACGATCGACGAGTTCGCGCTCTGGGTCTACCTAGACGACGTCTACTGGGCCGAGGAGGGCCGCAGCTCGATCGACGCGACGGCGATCGCGGCAGCCGGCATGGTCCTGCTCCTGCTCGGCTTCAGCCCGTTCGACGTCGACACCAGCTCCGCCGGCGAGATCGCCGCCAGCATCGCCGGGGTTCTCCTTCTCTTCGCCCTGGTGGCGATCTGCTTCGCCAAGCAGCGCTTGATGCACGGCTGGGTCGGCTTCTTCGTCCTTCCCTTCGCGATCTACGGCGCCTGCCGGCTCGGCAAGCCGGACTCCCCCTGGGCACGCCGGCGCTACGGCGAGCGCGACGCCGTCAAGCAGGCGCGGGCGAAAGAGCGCTTCCCGCCCGGCCGGCGGACCGACCGCTTCAAGGATGCCTTCCGCGACATCGTCGGCGGCAAGCCGAGCGAGGGCGTCGCCGCGGCCCAGCAGGAGGCGATCGCCGCAACCCGTGAGGCGGTGGCCGAAGCGCGCCAGCGGGCCGAACGCGTGACCCACGTCGACCGCCCCCCGGATCGCTAGGCACGGGAGAGCCATTGGGGTCCCTCCCCAGGCCGCTTCGCGGGAGTTCCTGGGGAGGGACCCCAATGGCTCTCGGACCGCGAAGCCGGTGCCAGGGCTCCCAAGCTTGGGAAAGCTGGGGACGAGCCAGCGCTTCGGGTCGGAACCCGAGCTTGTGTGCTTCGAGAGGGATGGCGGGTGCCCCTCCCCAAAACACTCCAGCGAGGCTCCTGCCGAGCGTTTTGGGGAGGGGCACCCGCCATCCCCCGCCCCAGCTCACCTGAATCACACGCCGGCGACGATCTGCTGGCCGGGCCAGAACGGCCACTCCTCGAACTCGCGGCAGCGGCCGTCGGGCGCGAAACGGACGATCCAGAGGTCGCGGTACTGAAGGCGCTCCGGCCCGCCGTACCGGACTTCCACGCGGACCACCGCGGTGTCGCCCTCGACCGCGACGATCTCATGACGCATCTCGAACGGCTCGTCCGGCCCCTCGCGCTCGCGCTCCCAGAGCTCGGCGATCGCGGCAATTCCCCTGGCGGGGTCCTCGTAGGGCGACATCCGGTAGGTGGCGCCCTCGGTGAACAGCTCGCGCAGCGACTCGGTCCCCGCCGAGCGCCAGGCGCGCTCGTAGCCCTCGACCCATTCCTCGATGTCAGCGTGAGCCGCCTCGGCCACCCATCGAACCCTACGGCCCGGCGTTAACCGGGGGAAAACACCGCGCACCTAGACTGGGACAGGGAAATGCGTCGTCTCCTCATCGCAGCCGCCATCGCCGCCTGCTGCCTGCCGATCGCGGGGGCCACCGCACAGCGCCAGATCGTGCAATCGGGCAACGTGCGCGTTTCCTTCGGCGGCCGTCTTGCCCCCCATGCGCTGCCGCGCGAGCGCCCGGCGCCGGTGACCGTGCACCTCGACGGCTCGGTCGCAACCGTGGACGGCAGCCGCCCGCCGCAGCTGCGCGAGCTTGCCATCGCGGTCAACCGCGCCGGGCGGGTCTCGACCGCGGGCCTGCCGACCTGTCCCCCCTCCCGTCTCCAGCAGACCAGCACCGAAGCCGCGCTCGACCTCTGTCGCAGCGCCCTGGTCGGCCACGGCCGCTTTGCCGTCAGCGTCGACGTCCAGGGCTCGGCCCTGATCCCGGCCAAGGGGACGGTGCTCGTCTTCAACAGCAGCACTCGCAAGGGGCCGGGGATGGTGCTGCATCTCTACGGGACGGCCCCGGTGAAGGCCGCCTTCGTCCTCCCCTTCGAGATCTCGCGCCGGTCCCGGGGCGAGTTCGGGACCGTCTTCTCGGCCAAGATCCCGACGCTCGCCTCCGACCTGGGCTACGTCACCGACATCGAGCTGACGATCGGCCGCAGGTACCGCCACGCTGGCGAGATGCGCAGCTTCCTCAGCGCCAGCTGTGCCGCCCCGGCGGGATTTCCGGGCGCCGTCTACCAGCTCGCGAAGGCGACCTTCACCTTTCCCGACGACAGGCTGACCAGCAAGCTTCCCGGGAACTGCAAGGTCCGGTAGCTACCCGACCAGCGCCTCGATTTCGCCGGGAGGGGCGAGCGCGGCCCTCCCGTCGAGCCAGCGAGGCCTGCCCAGAAGCCATCGCCCGCCCCTCGGCACCGCCTCGGTGAGCAGCTCCGCATAATCGACGCCGGAGTCGGCGGGGCTGCCGAAGCCGAAGAGGAGCTCCGGCGCCAGCGAGGCGCTCATCGTGGCACGACCCTCGACCAGCCGCCTGTAATCGTTGCGCACCAGCTCGCCTTCGTGGGCCTCGAGCGCGGCGAGAACCTCCTCCATCCGCGACGGCCCGAAGGGGGTCGCAAGGGTCGGCTGGCGCAGCGAGCCCCAGACCGCCCACATCCACCAGCGTGGAGCGCCGTCTCCGAGGGCGCCGAGCGCCTCGCGGACGGCGCCGGCGACGAGGACGTGAGCCGGGTGCAGCTCGTGCGGCCCCGGAGAGACGACGACCTCCGGCCGGAGCGCTGCGATCGCCTCGCGGACCGCTGCGCGGGGGTCGAGGCCCCCGGAGAGGCGCAACTCGAACCTGGCGCGTAGGCAGGCCTCGCGAAGCTCGGCCTCGCGTTGCCGGCGCCGATCCGGTCCTCCGAGCCCGCAGGCCAGGTTGACCACCCTCCAGCCCGCGTCGCGGAGCGCCATCAGAGTCGCCGGCGCCCCGATCGTCTCGTCGTCGGGATGGGGAGCGCAATGCAGGACGATCCGGCTCAAAGCCCGAGGCCGCCGACCCCGCGCTCGTCCCAGCCGAGGTGATGGGCGAGCTCGTGGCGGAGCGTGCGCTCGACCTGCCGGGCGAGCTGCGCGGGGTCGTGGCCGAAGTCGCGTTCCAGCGTGTCGCGGTAGATCACGATCCTGTCCTCGTAGCGCTCCCGGGCGATCCCGTCCCCCTCGTAGAGCCCGTAGGCGCGCATCTCGGCGCCACCGTCGGAGATGACGACCGCGACGCCCTCCAGCACACGCTGGAATTCCTCCGGCAGGGCGTCGATCGCGTCGGCGACCAGCGCCTCGAACGGGTCCATGCCCTCGGGCTCCGCCATCTCATCCGAAAGGATGACCAATCGCCCGTCTCCGGATCACGCCGCCGCCCTCTTGACCACGCCCCGGGGACGCCCCTTGGAGACCCAGCCGGCCCAGAAGTAGAGAGCGACGAGCAGCGAGGCCAGCAGCGCGATCGCCGAGTCGAGGCGGGTCAGGTTGAGCGCAAGGACCAGTGCCACGAGGGCCGCTCCGCAGAGGTTGAGGGACATCGCGCCGAGGCGCCCGTCGCGGTGGGACAGCTTCGCGCAGCTGAGGGTCGCGGCGAGGAAGCTGGCGAAGACCGAGACGGCATAGAACTGGACCAGCTCCTGCTCCCGCCCCCCCGCGGCGAGGATCATCGCCGCGGCGACGACGGCGATCAGGAAGACGCCCCACTGCGCGACGAGGAAGCGATTCTCCCGGCGCAGGCGCCCCGGCAGGAGCCCGGCTCCGTCGGCGCCGACCGTCGCCAGCGCCTTGAGGACACCTGAGCCGGCCAGGTAGGACGACGCCGCGGCGGCCAGGAGGAGCAGCGCGCTGAAGGCCTGGAAGCCGGCGAACGCCGCACCGCCCCCGAGCGCCTCCCGGGCAAGCTCGGCGAGCAGGGTCGAGTCGGAGTCCGGCAGCCCTATTCCCAGCTCCACGACCAGAACCGCCAGGCTGACGGTCAAGCTGCCGACGATCGCCACCATCAGCCAGAGGGTGCCGCGACCGAAGCGACGGCGGCCGCGCGCGCCGAGCTGGGGAAGCTGGGCGATCGCGTTCGAGGGAGCCTCCACTCCCGTCGCCAGCGCCATCCCCAGAGGCAGCGCGGCGAGCACCGCTGCCAGGGAGACGTTGGCGAGCAGGGGGGCGTCGGCCGAGCTCGTCTCGCCTCCCGTCGTCACGCCGTCCCCGCCGAACAGGCCACCCACGACTATCGCCAGCGCGAGCAGCAGGAACAGCTGCGTCGCGAGGGCGAAGCCGATCCTGCCGCGGTGGCCGACGAGGACCCCCGCCGCAACGGCTAGGACGAGGACCAGCGCGATCGCCGGACGAGCCGGCGCCAGATCTGGCGCATAGGCGATCAGGGCGGCCGCTCCTGCAGCGCAGCTGACTGCGACCGTGAGGGTGAAGTCGACCAGCAGCGCCCCGAGCGGCAGGAACGCCCAGCCCTCGCCGAATGCCTCGGCGACCCCCTCGGGACCACCGCCGCCCGCGGGAAAGCGCCCGATCAGCTGGTGATAGGTGGCGGAGACGGCGACGATGATCCCGACCACCAGGGCCATCGTCGCCACCAGGCTGGCCGGGTTGCCGTCGAGCGCTCGCAGCGCCGCCTCGAGCGCGTAGGCGACCGAGGAGACCGGGTCCGCCATCACCGTGAAGGCGAAGGCGACGAAGAGATGGAGGCGGCTCGGCACTGTTCGGGACCTGCCAAGCCGCCGTTGCGGCCTGGCTAGTAGCCGTACCTTTCCGCCTGCTTTTCGGCCTCTTCGATCGCCTCGTTGGCTTCTTCCTTGCCCTTCTCGATGCCCTGCTTGGCTTCCTCTTCGGCCTGTTCGATCGTCTTTTCGGCCTGGCTCTTACCGCCTTCGACGCCCTCCTTGGCTTTCTCCTTGCCTTCTTCAAGGCCTTCCTTGGTCGCCTTTTCGGCTTCGTCGAAGCCCTTGCCCACTTCATCCTTGGCCTTCTCGATGCCCTGCTTGGCTTCTTCGAGGCCGCGTTCGAGCCGATCTTCGGCGTCCGAGACGCTGTCGCTGTCGCCGTCGCCTCCACAGCCGGCCGCGATCGCGCCGAAGGCGCAGACTGCCAGCGCCAATACCGCCAGGCGAGGCACCCGCCCGTTCCACCAACTCGAATCTCTCTTCGACACAATCGCTCCTCTCGGTCGCAGGTTGAGTCGCGATCTTTGCACTCCGCGCAACGCTCGGCCAGCGACCCAGGAGCAGGGCAGCTCCTGGCCAGCTGGCCAGTTCGCCCGGTAGGATCCGCGGATCAACCCGACGAGGAGCTCACAGATGAATCCTGCCGCCGCAAAGCTCGAGGACGAGCTCGTACTGGAGCGCAAGCACTGGGTCGACGGCCCGCCCCACGCCCTGTTCAAGGAGATGCGCAGCGGCTGCCCGGTCCACTGGACCTCCCACGTCACCGAGTTCCCCGAGGCGGCCGGCTTCTGGTCGGTGACGACCGCCGACGACGTGCACGAGGTGAGCCGTGACTGGCAGACCTACTCCTCGGAGGTCGGCGGCGTCACCGCGATCAACGAGGTCTTCCCGATCGAGCTCTCGCGGGCGATGTTCATCGGCATGGACCCCCCCAAGCACGACCGGATCAAGGCGCTGTTCCAGGCGGGCTTCACGCCGAAGCGGATCGCCGCGCACGAGGGTTCGATCCGGGAGATCGTCGTCGAGACTCTCGATCGGCTCGCGGGCCGCGAGACCTGCGACCTGGTCACCGACGTCGCCCAGCCGGCGGTCTCGCGCGTGATCGGCAGCTTCATGGGCATCCCCCCCGAGGACGACGAGGTCTGGGCGACGCTGATGAACTCGACCCTCGGCGCCGGCGACCCCGACCTCAGCCCCGGCGGGGTCGAGGAAGCGCTCGAGAAAGCGATCCCGGAAATCTTCGCCCGCTGCAACAAGATGATCGCCGCCCGGCGAGAGAACCCGACCGACGACCTGACCAGCGTCCTCGTCCACTCCGAGGTCGAAGGCCAGATGCTCGAGGAACACGAGATCGTGATGGGCTTCTTCCTCCTCGTCGCCGCCGGCAACGACAGCACCAGGTCTACCTACGCAAGCGGCATGCGAGCGCTGATGGAAGACCGCGAGCAGCTCCAGATGGTCCTCGACGACCCGAGCCTGATCCCGGGGGTGGTCGAGGAGTCCCTGCGCATGTTCCCCGCCTTCGCCCACTTCCGCCGCACCGCTACCCGCGACGTCGAGCTGGGCGGCAAGCAGATCAAAGAGGGCGAGAAGGTGGTCATGTGGTACGCGTCTTCGAATCGCGACGAGACTCGCTACGAGGACCCAGACCGCTTCGACGTCCTGCGCAATCCCGAGCACCAGGCCTTCGGCGCCGGCGGGCGTCACTTCTGCCTCGGCACCGCCCTCGCCCGCCTCGAGCTGAAGATCCTCTTCGAGGAGACCCTCGCCCGCTACCCGGAGATTACGATCGACGGCAAGCCCAAGTTCGTCGAGTCGGGCTTCCTCAACCAGCTGAAGACGCTGCCGGTGCGGCTCGCGCCTTAGAACAGCGTCGCCCGCACACCCCCGGCCATCTGCTCAGGAGCCGAGCAGCTTGGCCTTCTGGGCCGCGAACTCCTCCTCGGTGAGGATCCCCTGGGCTTTCAGCTCGCCGAGCTCCTTGAGCTGGTCGATCGTCGACTGGCCCCCGGCTTCCGGGGCTGCGGCAGGCGGCGTCGGGGCAGGTGCCGGGGCCTGGACGCCTTCCTGCTGAGCCCAGCGTTCGCCCTGGCGTTTCGAGACGCGATTGCTCACCGCGGTCGCCGTCCCGGCGATGGCGGCGGTCCTTGCAACTCCTCGAAGTAGTCCCGGCATGACCTTCCTCCCTCAGGATTCCGACTCGGCCGCGTCGAGCGCGGCGAGCACGTCTTGGACTGGGATGCGGCCGCTGGCGACGAGCTGCGCCCCGGTGCGGCGCATGGCTGCCGCAAAGGGCGCCGCCCAGCGGTTCTCGTAGACCAGCAGGGCTGCGGACGTCCCCGGCTCGAGCGCCCCGCCGGCCGCCGCGACGTCGTCGTCGGACAACAGGCCGGACGACGCGCCCTCGAATGCCGCAAAGGCCTCCGCCTCGTCGCCCAGGTCGGCGATCTCCAGGGCGACGACCGAACCGTCCTCCCCCTTGGCGATGAAGGTCAGGTCGAGGATGCGAATCAGGCCGCGATCGACCAGGTCGATCAGGTGTGGAGCTGCTTCGCCGGTCGGCTGGCGATCCGGCCACTCGACGATCAGGTAGTCGATCGGCCCCATCTCGTCGAACGCTTCGCCGTTCAACTTGGCACCTCACCGGCATCCATCGGATGCAGCTCGCCCTTGACCAGCGCCTCGGTTCGCAGGTGACCGATCTCCTGGTACTCAGTCGAAGCGATCATGTCCAGAAAAGCCTGTCGGGTCGGGTATTCCACCAGCGCGACGAGATCCCAGGAGTCATCGCCCAAAAGCGCCGTAGCGGGCGCTCCTACGAACGCGATCCGCCCCCCGGCCCGCTCCAGCAGCGGCGCTACGGCAGCGCCGTATTCCTCGTAGCGCTCCTGTCCTCCGTCGGGCTGGAAGGCGAGGAGGTTCAGCATCACCACCGGGGCTTCGTCGCCGGCCCGCTGCGAGAACGCAGCGAACCCCTCCTGGTTCAGCCGCTCGGGCTCGTTCGATGCGCTCACTCTGACCCCCTCGAAAACGACTCGGATTGGAACAGCGGACGCGAGTATATGCGGGCGCCGCCGCAACATCCATCGATGTAGTGGTTTTGTGCAATCCGAACTCGTCCGGACGCTCCACCCTGGAGCCCGGGTGTAACAACCTAAGGAGGCATGGGGAATGTTCCGACCACATCGTGGCCGTGCGAACACGGCTGCGCAAAACAGGCATGCGCTGACCAGGCGGCTTCTCACTTCGGCCATCGCATCGGCGACTGCGCTTTCGCTCTTCGCCACGGCGGGCGCGCAGGCTTCCACCATCACGATCGGGAGCGTCCTGCCGCCCGGCTCCACCCCGACGGAATTCGGAGCGGTGCAGACCTTCTTCAACACGGCGCTTCCGGAGAAAGGCGCCAACCTGGTCTCCCCGGTGAACGGTGCGATCGTGCGCTGGCGCGTTCAGGGCGCCGAAGGGGGCCCGTTCTTCCTGCGGGTGCTCCGGCCCAACGGCTCCGGCGGCTACAGCGCGATGGGCACCAGCAACCCGGCAACACCCTCGGGAACCGGCCTGCAGACCTTCAGCACGAACCTCCCGATCCGCGCGGGAGACCTGATCGGAGTCGACTCGAGCAACGGCACCGACAAGATCGGGGTCGCCGACGTCGCCGGGGCGAGCTTCGGCTTCGTCTTCCCGCCGCCCTTCGACGGGGCGACGGTCGCCCCCAGCGGCACGGTCTCGGGCAAAGAGGTCGAGCTCAGCGCCGAAGTCCAGCCGACCCCAGCGGTCAGCTTGCTCGAACCCGACTTCGGCCCGGTCGCCGGCGGCACCACGGTGAAGATCACAGGCACCGACTTCAACGCGGCGAGCGCGGTCAAGTTCGGCTCGATGCCGGCGACCGGCTTCACGGTCGAATCGGACACCCAGATCACCGCGATCGCCCCGCGCAGCGCCAAGGTCGGAGCGGTCGACGTCACCGTCACCACGCTGGCCGGAACCAGCCCCCCGATCAGGGCCGACCGCTTTTACTACGAAGGCTGTGCCGTCCCGAAGCTGAAGGGCAAGGCCCTGAAGGCTGCCAAAAAGGCGCTCCGCCGTGCCGACTGCAAGCTCGGCAAGATCAAGCGCGCCGAGGGCAAGCCGGGCAAGGTGATCAAGCAGAGTCCCAAGCCGGGCAAGGTGATCAAGTCAGGCTCCAAGGTGAGCGTGACCGTGGGTAAGTAGAAACCCACGACATTCGAAGCTGTCAGCCAGTACGTGGCCCCGGGCGGCGGTAACGCGCTGCTCGGGGCGCTCGATACCCTCTCGGCATGGTGACTTTCGCCGACCAGAACCTGCTTCCCGGCGCCGACCTGGTGCGTCGCGGTATTGCGGATCTCGATGCCGGCCACGAATCGGCTGAGGCGTTGCTCGTATCGATCGGCGCCCCTCGCCTGCGATCGGTCGGCGTCGAACTGCCGTCGCCCATCTCTTCTCCCGAGCACAAGCTCTACGCCCTGCTCGCTCGCGAGAAGGGCGACGCGGCCCACTCCGCCTACAACGCCCTGATCCGCCGGCTCGTCAGCTTCGAGCGAGCGGCCGCATGCGCGAGCTAGCCGACTCGACCCGCATCGAGCGGTTCATGCACGAGCTGGGCCGGGCGGTCGACGTGGACGGCCGCGTCTATCTGACCGGCGGCGCGACCGCAGTCCTCCACGGCTGGCGAGACACGACCATCGACGTCGACATCAAGCTCATCCCCGACCGCGACGAGATCCTTCGGGAGATACCCCGGCTCAAGGAGAGGCTGAGCCTGAACATCGAGCTGGCAGCACCGTCGGACTTCATCCCCCTCCCAAAGGGCTGGGAGGAGAGAAGCCCACTCATCCGCACGGAGGGCAAGCTCGCGTTCCACCATTTCGACCCCGTTGCCCAGGCACTCTCGAAGGCCGAGCGCGGACACGACCGGGACGTTCGCGACATCCAGGAGATGATCGCCGCCGGCCTGGTGAATCCAGCCGAGGTTCAAATTCAGTTCGAGGCGATCGAGCCCGAGCTGTACAAGTTCCCGGCTATCGACCCCGTTTCGTTTCGCAAGGCCGTGGAAGGCCTCTTCACGAACTAGCGGGGGGCGCCTCGAGCGGGATGGCGTCCGCGGCGGTGAGTGCGCCGAACAGCGTTCCGAGCAGGAGATCGCGCAGTTCGCCGCGCGAGAGATCGCGGTGCTCGATCCAGTCGAGGCAGGCCCCGTCCATGAACCAGAGCCAGCCGTGCACGGCAGCGCGAGCCTTGGGCGGTGGGCCGCCCGGGTAGAGGCCCTCGAGGATCCGGGCCGCCGTTTTCGTTCGGACCTCGTCGACGAGCTCCCGCACCTCGGGGACGCTGCTGAGGCTCTGC
>DASUIY010000189.1:0-2229 GCA_036279555.1 Solirubrobacterales bacterium
GATGGGCCGCCGCCGTGCAGTCGACCCAGACCAGCAAGCGTTCAGACTGAGGCGGGAGTCAGCTGCGGGTAGAGCGGGTGACGGTCCATCAGCGCCGCGGTGCGGGCGCTGAGCGCGTCCTTCTCGGCCTCGAAGTCGGGCCCGAGCGCGGTCGCGATGACGGCGGCGATCTCGGTCATCTCCTCCTCGCCCATGCCCCGCGTGGTCAGCGCCGGAGTGCCGATCCGCAGCCCGGAGGGGTTCATCGGCGGCCGCGGATCGAACGGGATCGCATTGCGGTTGACGGTGATCCCGACCTCGTCCAGCCGGTCCTCGGCGGTCTGGCCGTCGAGCCCGGTCGGGGTCAGGTCGACGAGCACGAGGTGGACGTCGGTGCCGCCGGTGAGGACCGGGATCCCGTCCGCTTCGAGGCCGGCGGCGAAGGCCTTGGCGTTGGCGATCGTCTGCCGCTGACGGGCGCGGAACTGCTCGCCGGCGGCGATGTGCAGGGCGACTGCCTTGGCCGCGATCGTGTGCATCAGCGGCCCGCCCTGCTGGCCCGGGAAGATCGCTTTGTCGACCGCTTTCGCGTGCTCCTCGCGGCAGAGGATCATGCCGCTGCGGGGGCCGCAGAGGGTCTTGTGGATCGTCGTCGTGACGACGTCGGCGTGTGGCACCGGGTTGGGGTGCTCACCGGCGGCGACGAGGCCGGCGAAGTGGGCCATGTCGACCATCAGCTTGGCCCCGACCGAGTCGGCGATCTCGCGGAAGGCGGCGAAGTCGAGCCGGCGCGGGTAGGCGGACCAGCCGGCGACGATCAGCGCCGGCTTGTGCTCCTCGGCGAGCTGCGCCACCTCGTCCATGTCGACGAGCAAGTCGTCCCGGCGCACGTGGTACGGCACCGGGTTGTAGAGCTTGCCGGAAACGTTGATCTTCATCCCGTGGCTGAGGTGGCCGCCATGGTCGAGCGCCATCCCGAGGAAGGTGTCGCCCGGTTCCATTAGCGCCATGTAGGCGGCGTTGTTGGCCTGGGCGCCGGCGTGGGCCTGGACGTTGGCGTGCTCGGCGCCGAACAGCTCCCTGGCGCGGTCGATCGCCAGCTGCTCGGCGACGTCGACCTCCTCGCAGCCGCCGTAGTAGCGCCGTCCGGGATAGCCCTCGGCGTACTTGTTGGTCAGCACCGACCCGACCGCGTCGAGCACCGCCTGCGGCACGAAGTTCTCCGAGGCGATCATCTCCAGCGTGCCCTGCTGGCGCTTCAGCTCGGCGTCCAGCACCGCGGCGATCGCGGGGTCGACCTCGGCGAGGGGCGCGGTCTGGAAGTTCTCGGGCAGGTCGTCCATAGTGAGGCGACATTACCAACGGTCATGGATAGCCTGGGGCCGGTGAGACGCCGCCTCTCGCTCCGCCTTGCCGCCCTCTGCCTGACGGTGCTCGCCGTCCCGGCCTCCGCCGCGGGCGCGACCGGCGAAAACCCCTGCGAAGGGCCCGAAGCCGCAACGCTCCTCTGCCCCGACCTGAGGGTCGGCCCCGCCGCCGACCTCTACGTCGAGCAGGGGGGCGGCCGGTACGGCTACGGGGGCGGGACGCTGCTGCATGCCGGCAACGACATCCGCTCCCGGGGCCGGGGGCCGATGGAGCTGCGCGGGCTGCGCTACAAGCGCAACTGGATGCGCGCCAACCAGGCGATCTACCGGGTCGGGGGCGGCGTCAGCGTCTTCCGCACCGAGGCGAAGCTCCACTTCTTCAGCGTCGGCTACGAGTTCGGCGGCTCCTACTGGAAGGTGCACGACCCGCTCAGCATGGAGATCTGGTCGCTGGGAGACGACCGACAGCCACTGGAGCGTGTGCGCGTGGGACCGAAGGTCTTCTACTGCTTCCGCGACCTGGAGCGCACCCGGGCGATGAAGCGTTCTCCGGGGCACCGGGTCTACCCCGCCTGCAGCCAGGACCCGAACCGCAAGCGCGTGCGGCTCGGCACCTCGGTCGGCTGGTCGGACATCTACCCCTCCACCTACGATCGCCAGTGGGTCAACGTCAGCGGCCTGCGTGGCTGCTTCGCGTTCGTCATGCGTGTCGACCCCGAGAACCTCCTGTTCGAGTCGAACGAGAAGAACAACCGGTCGGCGAGGGTCATTCGGCTCCCTTACAGAGATGGGCCTCAGCGCTGCTAGATGGGTTGGTGTGGGTGGGATGCGGGTGCCCCTCCCCAAAACGCTCGGCGGGAGCCTCGCTTGAGTGTTTTGGGGA
>DASUIY010000190.1:0-3623 GCA_036279555.1 Solirubrobacterales bacterium
CCCCAGCGACCGCGAGCCGGTCCTCGACCACGGCGCGCTGCTCGTCGAGTGGGCGACCGCAGGAGCCGGGCTCGCTGCCCTCGACCACGCGGATCGAACCGTCGCGGAGACGGATCCGCAGGCGACTGGGAAAGGTCATCCGCAGGGCTGCGGTGTCGAGCCCCTCGATACCGGAATCGCCGCCCCCGCTGCTGCCGAGCCGCCCGCGCAGCGAGCGACCGAGATGGCGGCGCAGGCCGCGATCGGCGAAGAGGGCCCTGACGATGGCCGGAGCCGGGTTGGCGCCGTCCATGTTCGCGTAGGCGAGGCGGCGGCGAATCCGCAGTAGATCGCCGGGGCCCAGGTCGGGTGAGGCACCCGCCTCGAGGCTGCCGAGCAGAGTCGCCGCGGTCGCGGCGGGATCGTGGCGGAGCTCGACCCGGGCGGCGAGCGCGCGGACCCGGGGCTCGTTCCCGGCCAGCCAGGCCGGATCCAGCTCCGACGGGGTCAGCCGGCCGGCGATCAGGGCGATCGCCGCGGTCAGCGTGGCGGAGAAGTTGACCCTGATCGGGGTCAGGTCCGGGCCCCGGCCGAGCTCCTCCATCTCGCAGGTGAGCCAGCCGGCCTCGATCTCGATCCCGGCGACGTCCTCGGCGTCGACGCCCGAGGCGAGCGCGGCCTCGGCCACCGACTGCAGGTAGGCGCAGCCCGGAACCCGCTTGTAGGCGAGCGTGTCGGTCAACCAGACACGCCCGAGGGCGCCGAACATCGCCGGCCGCGGCGCGAAGGAGAGGCCGGCGAGGACGCCGCGCGGATGCTCGATCACGTCGAGTGCCCCGGTGACGCCGTCGGCGGCGAGCAGCGCGGCGCGCGCGCCCACCGCCGCCGGCTCGGCGGCGGTGAGGAGCTTGCTCTTCGGGCCCATGAACCCAGGCCACATCCCGTAGGGCGGTTGATAGAGGGCGATCGCGAGGGCGTGCGCGGTGCGCCCGGCGTTGAGGCCGAGCCCGACCGAGGCGGCCACCGCCGCCGAGGCGCAGTGGATCGAGGCCCAGAACTGGCCGTTGTGGGGGCCGAGGAAGAGCGAGGCGCCGAGCCTCCCGGCGACCTCGTTAGCGGCGACCTGGGCGACGAGCCTGCGCTCGGGGTCGCCGGCGAAGGCGGCGGCCGCCGGCACCGCCGAGTGCCCGGTGTGGCCCATGAAGAGATAGTCGTCCCAGTCGTGGGCGATCGATGCCGCGGCCGAGCGATAGACCTCCCCGACCGGCCCGTCCGGGGCAACCGCCGCAAAGGAAGCGGCAGCCTCTTCTCCGGCGGCGCGACCCGCAGCTATGCAAAGCGCCTGCAGCTCAGCCCTCTCGCGGACGCTCGCGGGCAGATCGCTTGGCCGCAGGCCAACCGCCCACTCAGCAATCTCCTCACAAATCGTCACCGGCTCGATGCTCTCACGAATGCGGAAAAGGCGATCCCGGTAGGGGTGGAGCGTCTTGTACTTTTTGGTCGACCCGTCCGAGCGTCAGCAGACGCCTCTCCAAAAAGTTAAGCGGAACCCCTACCGGGATCGCCTCTACGCCCCCGCCCTCATCCCGTCGAGGTCGCGCCGCAGCTCCCTCAGCTCATCGCGCAGCCTCGCCGCCTCCTCGAAGCGAAGGTCGTCGGCGGCGGCCAGCATCTCCTCCTCGAGCGAGACGATCGCGCGCTCCAGCTCGGCCGGGTCGTCGAACTCGGCGGCGCGCTTGCCGCGGCGCTTGCGCGGCGCCCGGTCCTCCATCGCCAGGAACTCGCTCATCTCGGAGATGCCCTTGCGCACGGTCTCCGGCGTGATCCCGTGCTCGGCGTTGTAGGCGACCTGGATCGCGCGGCGGCGGTCGGTCTCGCGCATCGCCGCCTGCATCGCGTCGGTCTCCTTGTCGGCGTACATCAGCACCCGCCCGTTGACGTTGCGCGCGGCCCGGCCGATCGTCTGCACCAGGCTGGTCTCGCCGCGCAGGAAGCCCTCCTTGTCGGCGTCCAGGATCGCCACCAGCGAGACCTCGGGAAGGTCGAGGCCCTCGCGCAGGAGGTTGACCCCGACCAGCACGTCGTACTCGCCCAGGCGCAGGTCGCGGACGATCTGGATCCGTTCCAGGGTGTCGATCTCCGAGTGCAGGTAGCGGACCCGGACGCCGTACTCGAGCAGGTAGTTGGTCAGGTCCTCGGCCATCTTCTTGGTCAGCGTCGTGACCAGGACGCGATCGCCGTCCTCGGCGACCCCCTTGATCTCGTTCATCAGGTCGTCGATCTGGTTCTTCGTCGCGCGCAGCTCGATCTCGGGGTCGACGATCCCGGTCGGGCGCACGATCTGCTCGACGACCCGGGTCGACTCGGCTCGCTCGAACGGCCCCGGCGTCGCCGAGACCATCACCAGCTGCGGCACCCGCTGGAGGAACTCGTCGAACTTGAGCGGCCGGTTGTCGATCGCCGAGGGCAGCCGGAAGCCGTAGTCGATCAGCGTCTGCTTGCGCGAGCGGTCCCCCTCATACATCCCCCCGATCTGGGGGATCGTCTGGTGGGACTCGTCGACGAAGACGACGAAGTCGTCGGGGAAGTAGTCGATCAGCGTGTGCGGCGGGCTCCCCGGCGGGCGGCCGTCGAGGATGCGGGAGTAGTTCTCGATCCCCGAGGTGAAGCCGAGCTCCTTCAGCATCTCGATGTCGTAGGCGGTGCGCTGGCGCAGCCGGTGGGCCTCGAGCTGCTTGCCCTCGGCCTCCAGCTCCTCGGTGCGGGCAGCCAGTTCGGCGCGGATTTCCTCCACCGCGCGCTCGAGGGTCTCGTCGCGGGTCACGTAGTGGGAGGCGGGCCAGACCGAAACGTGGTCGATCGTGTCGAGGATCTCGCCGGTCAGCGGGTCGAAGTGCTGGATCCCCTCGATCTCGTCGCCGAAGAGGGCGATCCGGTAGGCCGACTCGGCATAGGAGGGCATGATCTCCAGCACCTCGCCCCGCACCCGGAAGGCGCCGCGGCCGAGCACCGAGTCGTTGCGCTGGTACTGCATCTTGACCAGCTTGCGCAGCACCTCGTCGCGGTCGATCTCCTCGCCGATCTTGAAGAGCTGCATTTTTTCGTTGTAGACCTGCGGCGAGCCGATCCCGTAGATGCAGGAGACCGAGGCGACGATGATCGTGTCGCGGCGGGCGAAGAGCGCCGCGGTGGCCGCGTGCCGCAGGCGGTCGATCTCGTCGTTGATCGAGGAGTCCTTCTCGATGTAGAGGTCCTGCGCCGGGACGTAGGCCTCGGGCTGGTAGTAGTCGTAGTAGGAGACGAAGTACTCGACCGCGTTGTCGGGGAGGAACTCGCGGAACTCGTTGCAGAGCTGCGCCGCCAGGGTCTTGTTGTGGGCGATCACCAGCGAGGGCCGCTGGACCGCCGCGATCGTCGCCGCCATCGTGAAGGTCTTGCCGGTCCCGGTGGCGCCGAGCAGCGTCTGGAAGCGGTCCCCCTCGGCCAGGCCTTCGGCCAGCCCGGCGATCGCCTTCGGCTGGTCCGCGGTCGGCGTGTAGGCGGGGTTGAGCGTGAACTCGGGCATCAGCGTCACATTAGGGCCTGGGCCGGTGGGGGTTCCACTTTTTGGGGCCTGGGGCGTCGGGGGTGGGGTCCCCGGGCCG
>DASUIY010000191.1:0-5591 GCA_036279555.1 Solirubrobacterales bacterium
TCCAGCCCTGCCAGCGCCGCTCGAACAGCTCGACCTTGGCGACGTAGTTCATCGGCCGCCGCCAGGGGAGGGCCCCGCCGATCGCGAACGGGTCGAGGAAGCTGCGGTGGTTGGAGGCGACGATCAGGCCGCCCTTGAGGCGGGCGTGCTCGCGACCGGTCCTCGCGTAGCGGAAATAGACCAGGAAGAAGGGGGTCATGAAGATGCGGGCGAGGATGTAGAGCACGGGGTTGACGCCGTGGCGGCGCGTGTACTCGTGGTACGCCTGGAGGCGGGAGGGGTCCATCCTCAAGCGCTACACGGTGGGAGGGCTGTGGTTACCGGGCGGGGTCGGGGGGTCGCTCCCCGCTCAACTTTTCCGCATGCAGGCAGGGTCGTACCCAGGCGGAGGATGGGGCGGAAAAGTACAAGCCGCGAGGAGCGACCCCCCGACCCCGCCTTGCTACCACGAACGTTCGACCAGTTGCTCCAGGTCGGATCGGGTGGGCGGCCCCCCGGGCGAGAAGGCTAGCTCGGGCCGCAGCAGCATCGATTCGAAAGCTTGGGGGAGCTTGGAGCGGTCCGCGCCCAGGGCTCCCAGGCCGGGGGGATTGCCGCCGAGCTGGAGGATGCGAGGTTCGATTTCGCCGGGATCGGCTCCGATCGCCGCCGCGAGTTGTTGGAGCTTGTCGGGGGCTCGGGGGACCATGAAGGCCATTGCTCGGGGGAGGATCGTGGCGTTGGTGGCGGCGTGAGGGGTGCCGCAGACGCGGGCCAGGGTCTGGCAGACGATGTGGTGGAGGGCGAAGGCGCCGGAGTCGATCGCGTAGCCGCTGAGGATCGAGCCGAGGGCGAGGGCCCCGCTACCCCGCTCGGCGGGAGCTTCGTCGAGCGCGGTCGCGATCAGCTCGGCCCCGCGCAGGGCGGTCATCTCGGAGACGGGGTTGGCAAAGGGGGTGTAGAGGGAGTCTGCCCCGTGGGCGAGGGCGTTCATCGAGCTCGAGCGCAGCTCCTGCTCGGGGGCGCTGGTCATCGCCGCGGGGTCGGCGATCACCAGCGAGGGGCGGACGAGGGCGCGAACCCGGTCCTCCGCCCCGGCCGGCAGGCGGTGGATGCCGGTCATCTCCGCCCCCGACATGGTGGTCGGGATCGCGGCGACGCGGGCGCCGGTGACCGAGGCGACCGCCTTCGCAGTGTCGATCGTGCGGCCGCCGCCGAGGGCGACGAGAGTCGTGGCCCGGGCGGATTCGAGCAGCTCCGCGGCGGCCTCGGGAACCGCGGATGCCGGTGCGCCCGCCGCGACCTCGTGCACCGCCAGCGCGGCGCTGCACAACTCCCCGGCCCCCTCCAGATGCCGTGGGGTAGAGAGCAGCTCGAAGCTCTCCATGCCGTTCTCGGCCAGGAGCTGCGGTGCGTCCCCGATGCCGCTCTCGCGAAAGACGACGACGCGCGAAGCGTCGCGCCAGACGAAGTTGCCGTTCACCCGGCCGAGACCGTGCGTGGGTTCACCACCGGGCGCAGCTTCGGTTCGACCTCCGCCCTCATGTGCTCGAAGTCGGGAGGCAGGGAAAGCTTCTCGCCCAGGTGCTCGAGCGGCTCGTCGACGGTGAAGCCGGGGCCGAGGGTGGCGATCTCGAAGAGGACGCCGCTCGGCTCGCGGAAGTAGATCGAGCGGAAGTAGAAGCGGTCGATCACGGGAGTCGGGTGGATCCCTGCCGAGATCGCGCGGTCCCGCCACTGCTCGTGCTCGTCGAGGGTCGATGCCCAGGCGACGTGATGGACGCTGCCGGCACCTTGATGCGACGGCTCCTCGGGGGGCGCTTCGTAGACGTAGAGGCCGCCGCGGCTCGAGCCCCGCGCCTCCCAGGTCTCCTCGCCGAGGGACTCGAACTCGAGCGCTTCGAGCAGCGAGTGGCTGGCTTCGGGGGACCCGCTGTAGGCGCAGACCGCGTGGAAGCCGCGAAGCGCGTGATCGGCCGGGACCTCGGGGTGGTCGGCGATCAGCGGCTCGTCGGCGACCTCGACCACGGCGAGCTCATGTGCAAGGCCCTCCGGATCGGCGAAGCGCAGCCCTCCCCCAGCCCGCTCCGACTCGATCCCTCCTGCGGCGAGTCGCTCCTCCCAGAAGTCGAGTGCGGCATGCGAGGCCACGCGCCAGACGATCCGGTGCACGTCGCCCGCGCCCGCCCGGCCAGGGGGCACGCCTGGGAACTCGAAGAAGGTGAGGTCGGAGCCGGCGCTGCCCTTCTCGTCGGCGAAAAAGAGGTGGTAGACGGTGGGGTTGTCCTGGTTGACCGTCTTCTTGACCAGGCGCAGGCCCATCGTCCCCGCGTAGAAGTCGACGTTGCTCTGAGCGTCGGCCGTGATCGCGGTGATGTGGTGAATTCCCTCGAGCTTCATTGCTCCACGTATAGCATCCATACCGATGACCCGTGGAAGGCGACGCCTGGTTCGAGTGCTGGTCGTGCTGGGCTCTGTACTGGCTTTCCTCAGCGTCTTCGCGATCTGGACCGAGCGGCAGGCGCTCAACACCGACGACTGGGTCGACACGAGCGGGCGCCTGATCCAGGACCCGACGATCCGCGAAGCGGTCGGCGACTACCTGGTCGACCAGCTCTACGAAAACGTCGACGTCGAGGAAGAACTCAGCGAGATCCTGCCCGGCGAGACCAAGGACCTCGCCGGCCCGATCTCCGGCGGCCTGCGCCAGGTGGCCGGCGACGGCGCCAACCGGGTCCTGGAAACGTCGACCGCCCAGGAGCTCTGGAAGGACGCGAACCGAACCGCTCACGAAGAACTCGTCGCCATCCTCGAGGAAAAAGAGGGGACGGTCTCCACCGAAGAAGGCGAAGTCAGCCTCAACCTCGGCAGCCTCGTCACCAACCTCGCCGACCAGGTCGGGATCGGCGCCGACCTGGCGGAAAAGCTGCCGCCCGACGCGGGCAAGTTCACGATCCTCAAGTCGGACCAGCTGAAGACCGCGCAGGACGTCGTCCTCGCGATCAAGGGCCTTGCCCTGGTGCTCTCGCTGCTCACCTTCCTCTGCTTCGGGCTGGCGATCTACCTCGCGCGGGAGGAACGCTGGGTGACCGTGCTCTTCTGTGGCGTCGGGCTGATCGCGGCGGGCTTCGCCGTGATCGTCGCCAGGGAGATATTCGGCGGGATCGTCGTCGACCAGCTCGTGGTCGAAGAAAGCGCGCGGCCGGCGGCGGAATCGGCCTGGTCGATAGGCACCTCGTTGATGACCAGCATCGCGACCACCGCGATCGTGATCGGCGTCCTCTTCGGGATCGCCGGCTGGCTGGCCTCGCCGACGTCCTCGGCGCGGTCGACCCGCAAGCTCATGGCACCGGTTCTGCGCGAGTACCCCGCCTACGTCTACGCCGCGCTGGCGATCGTCGTCGGCGTCTACTTCCTCCAGGCCCCGACCCAGAACCTGCGCTCCTTCCTGACCACCCTGGTCATCGCCGGGCTGGCCGCCTTCGGCATCCACGAGCTGCGCAAGCAGGCGGCAGAGGAATTCCCCGACGCCGAGTACGGCGATTTCTTCGACCGCACCAAGGAGCGCGTCGTCGGCGCCGTCAAGGACGCCAACCTGGGAGAGCGGGCATCGAAGCTGCGCCTGCCGGAGATGCGCAAACCGAGCGGCGAGGAGGAGACCACGACTCTTCCGGCCGATGATGCCGACGCCCGCCTCGCCCGCCTGGAGCGCCTCGCCACCCTGCACGAGAAGGGCATCCTCGACGACGAGGAGCTGGCGGCCGAGAAGGCGCGGGTGCTCAGCGGTTCCGGCAAAGACGCCTAGCCTCAGAGCCCGCCTCCGGACTCGAACCGGAACTCTCCGCTTTACAAGAGCGATGCTTTACCAATTAAGCTAGGCGGGCAGCTTGTAATCGTCTGCCCAGCGTACGCGCTTGTCCTGTTGGTTGCGTGGAGGACTCACGCGCAGATGCATCCCTCTGCTCGGCACCTCGTCTGCAGGTATGACATAGACGGAATCGTTCTGGGGGCAATAGACGATGAAGAGATCTACTTCTCCGGTGTAGCTGCGCCAGCGGGTGCTCCGGGTGTTCGACTGGGTGCTCTGAGTGCTGCACTGGATAGCGCCTTCGCGAAGGCGCCCTGTCTTGCACTGCGCCTTGAGGAATCGGCCGTCGCAGTCGAGAACCAGGTCGTAGCGCTGATTGACTCCAAACGGCAGCAGAATGCGATAGCCGCGCTTAACCAGCTCGGCGAGATTGCGGCCTCCGCCCGGTGTCCAACGTCAACCGGGTGAGAGGTGAGGGTCGGCTTGGGCAAGGGCAGAGACATATCGGCAGCATAGCCCTCGCCGCAGACAGAACATTTCGGCAGATGTATCGCTGCCTATGACATCGTGCTCCCATGGACGTGCGGTTCCGGTTCCTCGCACCCGACGAGGGGACGCTGCTCAGCGAGGCGATTCGCGTCGCCTACGGCGAGAGCTATGACGTGCGCTGGGTATACGACGCCGAGGAGGTGTCGAGGCGGCTGGCCGCGGGCACCTACGTCTCGTGCGTGGCGGAGACGCCACAGGGGGAGCTGCTCTGCCACGAGGGGATGAGCCTGGCGGCCCCGGGAGATGCGGTCGGTCACTCCGGGCAGGCGGTGACGATGCCGGCGGCGCGGGGACAGCACCTCTTCACCAGGACCAAGAGCTTTCTCATGGACTGGGCGGCCGGGCGGAGGATGGCGGGCATGTACAGCGAGGCGACCGCCGCCCACCCCTACAGCCAGCGAGCCAACATCGAGCTGGGGGCGCACGAGACCGGGTTCCTGCTGGGCTGGATCCCGGCATCGGTGTCGAACGACGCCGCCGGCGACGGGCGGAGAGGGCGCCAGTCGGCGGCGCTCTTCTACACGAAGCTGAACGACGGCCACGAGCGGCCGGTCTACGCCCCTGAGCGCCACCGGGAGATCGTCGGCCGGACGCTGGAGCTATGCGAGCTGCGCGGCGAGCTCTCCGAGCCCGCCGCGGACGTCACGCTCGACGAGCGGACCGAGCTGCACGTCGCGGTCGACGCCGACCACGACCTGGCGCTGATCACGGTCCACGTCCCCGGCACCGATCTCGAGGCCGCTGTCGCAGCCGAGCGCCACCACCTCTTCCACCGCGTCGGCCTCGACGCCGTCTACCTCGACCTGCCCCTCGACACACCGGCCACCGCCCTGGTGGCCGACCGCCTGGAGCGGCTGGGCGTCTCCTACGCCGGCGTCTTCCCCAACAGCCGCTGCGACGGTGACGTCCTGCGCATGCAATCCCTGCACCGTGCCCGGATCAAGGCCGACGACGTCTCCGTCGCCTCCGAGCACGGCCGGGAACTGCTCGACTACGTGCTTGCAGATCTTCCCTAGGCTGGCTCGCGAGAGGCGAGGTGCACCGCCACCTTGCGCTTGACGCGCTGGAGCGCGTTGTCGACGGTCTTGGTATCGCACTCCAGCCGCTCGGCCGTCGCCTCGTAGGAGTGCCCGTCCAGGTAGAGGGAAAGGACCCGGCTCTCGAGGTCGGAGAGGACGCCTGACACACCCGAGAGGCAGGAGACGAGGCTTTCGAGCTCTTCGGAGGCGATCACCTGGTTGACCGGGTCGTGGAC
>DASUIY010000192.1:0-3878 GCA_036279555.1 Solirubrobacterales bacterium
AACCACCTATCACTTCGAATACGGGCTGACCACCTCCTATGGCACCAGCGTGCCGATTCCCGACGGAGCCGTCGGCTCCGGCTCGAGCAACGTCAAAGTCAGCCAGACGATCAGCGGGCTCGCAGCGAGCACGACCTACCACTTCCGGGTCGTCGCGAAAAATCCGGGAGGCACGACCTCCAGCGCAGACGAAACCTTCACCGCCAAAGCACCGAGCTTCTCGCTTGCCTTCGGCAGCGCGGGAACGGGCAACGGCCAGTTCGCTGAAGGATGGGGCCTCCCGGGCCTTGCCATCGATTCCGGGAGCAATATCTGGGTGGTGGATGAAGGCAACGATCGCGTCCAGAAGTTCAACTCCAAAGGCGAATACCTTGCCAAATTCGGCAGCAGCGGCTCCTTTGGCTTGGGGAAATTCAAACTTCCCCAGGGAATCGCAATCGACTCATCCGGAAACCTCTGGGTCACCGACTGCGAAAGCAATCTCGTACAGAAGTTCGACTCCACAGGCAAATGGCTTTCCCAATTCGGCAGTTCCGGTTCGGGGAACGGTCAGTTCTCATGTCCGTCCGGAATCGCAATCGACTCATCCGGAAACCTCTGGATCGTCGATCAAGGCAACAACCGCGTCCAGAAGTTCAACTCCGGGGGGGAATACCTATCCAAATTCGGCAGCGAAGGCTCAGGGAACGGTCAGTTCAACTCCCCCCAGGGGATCGCAATCGACTCATCCGGAAACCTCTGGATCGTCGATCCAGGCAACGTCCGCGTCCAGAAGTTCAACTCTAAAGGCGAATACGTCTCCAAATTCGGCAGCTCCGGTTCGGGAAACGGCCAATTTAGCTATCCCCTGGGTATAGCGATCAACTCCTCAGGGGCTCTCTGGGTGACCGATGAAGGCAACAACCGTGTCCAGAGATTCAACTCCAAAGGCGAATACCTTGCCAAATTTGGGACTGAAGGCAGCGGGGAAGGTCAATTCATCGCGCCGTGGGGCATCGCAGTCGACTCGTCGGACAACATCTGGGTCGCGGATTCCCTCAACAGCCGGGTGCAGAAGTGGAGTCCATGAGGCGTTAGTTCCGGGTTGTGGGCCAACGACCAATGTCTGCATCCGTTGAGTACGACGCCGACTCGCTACAACCCCATCAATTTCCCCAGAATCTCCTTCATCACCTCGTCCGTGCCGCCGCCGATGGGGCCTAGGCGGGCGTCGCGGACGGCTCGCTCTATCCCGTACTCCTTCATGTAGCCGTAGCCGCCGTGGATTTGGAGGGCCTGGTCGGCTATCTCGAGGACGGCGCGCTGGGTGACGAGCTTGGCCATGGTCACCTCTTTGATGCAGTCGTGGCCTTCGTGGAAGAGGCGGAGGGAGTTGTAGGTGAGGGCGCGGGAGGCCTCGGCCTTGGTCGCCATCTCGGCGATGTGGTGGCGGGTCGCCTGGAACTTGCCGATCGGGCGGCCGAAGGCTTCGCGCTCGAGGGAGTAGTTGACCGAGATCTCGATCAGGCGCTGCATCGCGCCGACGGCGCCGATCGCCATCAGCAGCCGCTCCCAGGCGAAGTTGGCCATGATCAGTTTGAAGCCCTCGTTCTCCTCGCCGAGCAGGTTCTCCGCCGGCACCTCGACGTCGGTGAAGGCCAGCTCGCCCGTGTCGGAGGAGTGCCAGCCCATCTTCTCCAGCTTCTGCGCGACCTCGTAGCCGGGCATCTCTCGCTCCAGCACGAGAAAGGAGATGCCGCCGTGGCCGCCCTCCTGCGTGGTCTTCACCGCGCAGACGAGGAAATCGGCGCGGACGCCGTTGGTGATGAAGGTCTTCGAGCCGTTGACGACGTAGCCGCCGTCGACCTTCCTGGCGAAGGTGGAGATGCCGGCGACGTCAGAGCCGGCGCCGGGCTCGGTGATCCCCAGCGCGCCGATCTTCTCGCCGGCGATGCCCGGCACCAGCCAGCGCTGCTTCTGCTCCTCGGTGCCGAAGTTGAAGATCGGCGGCATCGCGATCGAGGTGTGGGCGTTGAGCCCGGCGGCGACGCCGCCGGAGCCGCCGCTGCGGGCCAGCTCCTCCACCCAGACCGCGTCGTGCAGGTGGGTGCCGCCCTGGCCGCCCAGCTCCTCGGGGAACTTCAGCCCGAGGAAGCCGAGCTCGGCGCAGCGGCTGTAGAGCTCGCGGGGGAATTCGCGCGCGTCCTCCCACTCGGAGACATTGGGCGCGATCTCCTTGGAGACGAAGCGGGTGACGGTCTCCCGCAGCTCCTCGTGCTCCTCGCCGAAGGGCGGGAAGGTCGCGCGGGCACCGGTGTCCTTGATTACGGGCATGAATCGCTACACTTTCGTTGCAGACAATGCACCTCACGTGCGTCGGCGCCCGGTAGCGTCGCCGCCATGGAGCGAACGATGTGGACTGACGAGCGACTAGACGATCTTGCACACAAAGTCGATGCCGGCTTCGACCGGGTCGACCGTGACATTCGGGAGCTGCGCACTCTGATGTTCCAGCTGTGGGGCTCGAACATCGCCGGCCTTCTGATCGTCATCGCCACCATCGTTCTCACCCGGGCCTGACCGCTCACGACTCCAGCATCGTGTAGCCGCGGCCCTCGTGGTCGAAGCCGAGCAGATCGCCGCTCGGGTTCTTGGGGCCGCTGTGATGGTAGGCGCGCACCTCGGCGATCAGGCCGTCGCGGAAGACGAACCACTCGGTGCCGCGATCGAGCCGCTTCTCGCCGCTCTTCGGGTCGCGCCAGGTCATCGTCCACTCGATCACCGCTTCGTCCCCGTCCTCGCCTTCGAGGGCGTTCTCGACGAACCACTGGGCCTCGATGCTCTTGACCGCGAGGTTCGTCATCTGCCCGATCGTCTCGGCCCCCTCGTGGGGACCGAGACGCGTGTAGTAGTGGGTCGCGTCATCGGTGAAATGCCGGGCGACCGCCTCGGCATCGCCCGTGTTCAGCGCCTCGTAGTAGGAGCGGATGTGGTCGACCTGGGACCCCATGCGGGCGTCCCTCCCTACAGCCCGTAGCTCTTCCCGATCACGTCGAGCATCACCTCGTCGGTGCCGGCACCGATCCGGTTGAGCCTGACGTCGCGGTAGGCGCGCTCGATCTCGTACTCCTTCATGTAGCCGTAGCCGCCGAGGATCTGGATGCACTCGTCGGCCACTTCGCAGGCCATCCGGGAGGAGAAGAGCTTCGCCATCGTGATCTCGCGCACCGGGTACTCGCCGTTGCCGAAGCGCCAGGCCGTCGCGTAGGTGAACTGCTTTGCGGCCTCCGCCTTCGTCGCCATCTCGGCGAACTTGTGGCGGATCGCCTGGAACTTGCCGATCGGGCGGCCGAAGGCTTCCCGCTCCTTGGCGTACTCGAGGGTTTTCTCGATCATCCGTTCCGCGCCCGCGTGGGAGCCGGCGGCGGCGACCAGGCGCTCGCCCTGGAGCTCCCAGGCGATGTGGTAGAAGCCCTTGCCCTCTTCGCCGAGGATCGCGCTGGCCGGGACGCGGACGTCTTCGAAGGCGAGTTCGCCGGTGTCGGAGGCGTGCATCCCCATCTTCTCCAGCTCGGCGGAGACGCTGAAGCCGGGGACCTTCTCGCCGTTCTCGTCGCGCAGGTCGATGACGAAGAGGGTGATGCCGGCGTGGCGCTCCTCGGGGTCGGTCTTGCAGACGAGGACGATGAAGTCCGCCCGCGGGCCGTTGGTGATGAAGGTCTTGGAGCCGTTGATGACGTATTCGTCGCCGTCGCGGATCGCCGTGGTGCGGATGCCGGCGACGTCGGAGCCGGTGCCGGGCTCGGTGATCCCGAGCGAGCCGACCTTTTCGCCCTTCAGGCCCGGTTCGAGGTACTTCTTCTTCTGCTCCTCGGTGCCGAGCAGGTGGATCGGGGGCA
>DASUIY010000193.1:0-10479 GCA_036279555.1 Solirubrobacterales bacterium
GTCGGTGCTTCAGGACTGCGGTCGGTGGCGCTCGATGATCGAGCTGAAATTTGTCCCGGCGGGGAGGGTGCCGAAGGCGTAGCCCCAGTCGCCGGAGAGGCGCGAGGCGCAGAAGGCGTCGGCCACTGCCGGATCGCCGTAGCGGACGAGTAGGGAGGCCTGGAGGGCGATTGCCATCCGTTCGACGATGCGCCTGGCGCGGGTCTGGATGGTGTCGACGTCGCCGGGGATCTCGTCGCGGAGGGAGCTGACGTAGGCATCGAGCTTGGGTTCTGCTCCGGCGCCCTCGAGGACCTCGGCGAAGAAGGCGTCTACGGAAGCCGGGCTCTTGACCATGCCGCGCAGGACGTCGAGGCACTGGACGTTGCCGGAGCCCTCCCAGATCGAGGCGAGCGGGGCCTCGCGGTAGAGGCGGGGCATGCCCGACTCCTCTACGTAGCCGTTGCCGCCGTGGCACTCCAGGCACTCGACGGCATGGGAGGGGGCTCGCTTGCAGAGCCAGTACTTGAGCACGGCATTGGCGAGGCGCCTGAACTCGAGAGCCTGGCTGTCCCCCTCCGCGACCTCGTCGTAGGAGCGGGCCAGGCGCATCCCCGACACGGTTGCGGCCTCGGACTCGACGCAGAGGTCGGCGAGGACGTTGCGCATCAGCGGCTGGTCGATCAGCTCCTTGCCGAAGGCGGCGCGGTGAGCGGTGTGGTTGAGCGCCGCCACGACCCCGGCGCGGTAGCCCGTCGCGGCGCCGATCACGCAGTCGAGGCGGGTGTGGTTGACCATCTCGATGATCGTGGGCACGCCGCGCCCCTCCTCGCCGACCATGCGCGCCCAGGCGCCGCGGAACTCGACCTCGCTGGAGGCGTTGGAGCGGTTGCCGAGCTTGTCCTTGAGGCGCTGGATGTGGAAGGCGTTGCGCTCGCCGTCGGGCGTCCAGCGCGGCATCAGGAAGCAGGAGATCCCCGACTCGGTCTGGGCGAGGACGAGGAAGGCGTCGCACATCGGCGCCGAGCAGAACCACTTGTGGCCGACGAGCTCGTACTCCGCGCTGGGCCCGCCGCCGTCCATCGGCTTGGCAACCGTGGTGTTGGCGCGCACGTCGGAGCCGCCCTGCTTCTCGGTCATCGCCATCCCGCAGAGGGCGCCGCTCTTGCGCTCGGCCGGCAGCGAGCGCTCGTCGTAGTCGAGCGAGAGGAAGCGCTCCTCCCACTCGGCGGCAAGCTCGGGCTGCTTGCGCAGCGCCGGGATCGCCGAGTAGGTCATCGAGATCGGGCAGCCGACGCCGCTCTCGGCCTGCATCAGCAGCATGAACTGCGCCGCCCGTGCGACGTGGGCGCCGGGGCGCGGTTCGCGCCAGGGGGCCGCGTGCAGGCCGTTGCCGATCCCGATCCGCATCAGCTCGTGCCAGGAGGTGTCGAACTCGACCTCGTCGATGCGGTTGCCGTAGCGGTCGTGCGTGCGCAGCTCCGGCTTGCGCTCGTTGGCTTCGACTCCCCACCTGATCGTCTGGCGCGAGCCGCAGATCGCCCCCAGCTCGCGCGTCCGGTCCTCGGCCCACTCGCCGCCCTCGCGGCGCAGCGCCTCCTTCAGCGGCTCGTCGGCGTCGAAGGGGTTGTAGTCCTCGAGCGGCGGGGCCTGGTTGAAGACCTCGTGGGTGGCGGAGGAGCGGCGCTCTGCGGTGGCCATCGATCTGATTGTGCCACCCCACCGGTAGCATCGCGCGCCGCATGGCAAAGATCCCCGTGAAGAACCCGATCGTCGAGCTCGACGGCGACGAGATGACCCGGATCATCTGGGCCTTCATCAAAGAGCAGCTGATCCTGCCCTACCTCGATCTCGAGCTGGTCTACTACGACCTCGGCATCGAGAGTCGCGACGCGACGCGGGACCAGATCACGATTGACGCCGCCAACGCGATCAAGCAGCACGGCGTCGGCGTCAAGTGCGCGACGATAACCCCCGACGAGGCCCGGGTCGAGGAGTTCGGCCTGGCGGAGATGTACCGCTCGCCCAACGGGACGATCCGCAACATCCTCGGCGGCGTCATCTTCCGCGAGCCGATCGTCATCTCCAACGTCCCGCGCCTGGTGCCCGGCTGGACCAAGCCGATCGTGATCGGCCGCCACGCCTTCGGCGACCAGTACCGCGCCACCGACATGGTCGTCCCCGGCGAGGGGACGCTGACGCTCACCTACACACCCAAGGACGGCTCCGAGCCGGTCGAGCTCGACGTCTACGACTTCCCCGGCGGTGGCATCGCGATGGCGATGTACAACCTCGACGACTCGATCCGCGACTTCGCCCGCGCCTCGATGCGCTACGGGCTGGACCGGGAATTCCCGGTCTACCTCTCGACCAAGAACACCATCCTCAAGCGCTACGACGGCCGCTTCAAGGACCTCTTCGCCGAGGTCTACGAGAACGAGTTCAAGGCCGACTTCGAAGCGGCCGGCCTCACCTACGAACACCGCCTGATCGACGACATGGTCGCGGCGGCGCTGAAGTGGGAGGGGGGGTACGTGTGGGCGTGCAAGAACTACGACGGCGACGTCCAGTCCGACACCGTCGCCCAGGGTTTCGGCTCGCTGGGCCTGATGACGAGCGTGCTGATGAGCCCCGACGGCAAGACGGTCGAGGCGGAGGCCGCCCACGGCACCGTCACCCGCCACTACCGCCAGCACCAGCAGGGCAAACCGACCTCGACCAACCCGATCGCCTCGATCTTCGCCTGGACCCGCGGCCTCGCCGCGCGTGGCCGCCTCGACGCCACCCCCGACGTCTCGGACTTCGCCGAGACGCTGGAGGACGTCTGCGTGAAAACGGTCGAAGACGGCAAGATGACCAAAGACCTCGCACTCCTCGTCGGTCCCGACCAGGAGTACCAGACCACGCAGGAGTTCCTGGCCTCGATCGACGAGGGCCTGCGTGCGGCGACTTCCTAGCCATTCCAACTTCGAAAATCGCGAATCGAGAGAAGGAGATTCCGTGAGTACTCCTGTGAAAGTCACCGTCACCGGCGCCGCCGGTCAGATCGGCTACGCGCTGCTGTTTCGCATCGCCAGCGGTCAGATGCTCGGTCCCGACACACCCGTAGAGCTCAGCCTGCTCGAGGTCCCGGACGCCGTGAAGGCGGCCGAGGGCACCGCGATGGAGCTCGACGACTGCGCCTTCCCGCTGCTGCGCCGGATCGACATCTTCGACGATCCCAAGCAGGCGTTCGAGGGCTGCAACGTCGGGCTGCTGGTCGGCGCGCGGCCGCGCGGGCCCGGCATGGAGCGCGCCGACCTGCTCGAGGCCAACGGTGGCATCTTCAAGCCGCAGGGCGAAGCGATCGCGGCCGGTGCGGCGAGCGACGTGCGCGTGCTCGTGGTCGGCAACCCGGCCAACACCAACTGCCTGATCGCCCTGTCCAACGCCGACGGCGTTCCCCGCGAGCGCTTCACCGCGATGATGCGGCTCGACCACAACCGGGCGGTCGCCCAGGTCGCCAACCGCCTCGGCAAGCAGGTCTCGGACGTGACCAACATGACCGTCTGGGGAAATCACTCGACCACCCAGTACCCGGACCTGGTCAACGCCCGGGTCGGCGGGCGGAGCGCCTGGGACGCGGTCGGCGACGAGGCCTGGATCGCGGGGGAGTTCATTCCCCGCGTGGCCAAGCGCGGTGCCGCGATCATCGATGCCCGCGGGGCATCCAGCGCGGCCTCGGCCGCCAACGCGGCGATAGACCACGTTCGCGACTGGGTGCTCGGCACACCCGAGGGCGACTGGGTGTCGATGGGCGTTCCCGCCGACGGTTCCTACGGGGTCGCGGAGGGCATCGTCGCCGGCTTCCCCTGCACCTGCAGCGACGGCGAGTGGTCGATCGTCGAGGGAGCCGAGATCCCGGAGTTCTCGCGTGCCCGCATCGACGCCAGCGCCGCCGAGCTGCGCGAGGAGCGCGACGCGGTCAGCCAGCTCGGCCTCGTCTGAGCCCACGAAAAAGCCGGCCCCCCTCGCGGGGCCGGCTTCGATACTCCAAGGGCTGCGTCGTTCCTACTTGGCCGGGTGGTACGCGCGTCCCTTCTTCGTGACCCGACCCTCTTTCTCGAGTTCGCCGAGGACTCGATAGAGATAGTTCGGTTTGATTTTCATCTGCTTGGCGATCTCCGAGGCACTGATCCCGGGGTTCTTCTCCACCAGGGCCACGGCCTGATCGGCTCGCGTGCCGCCGCGGCGACGGCGTTTACGAGGGGTGCCGGCGGCCGAAGCCGCTTTGGGCGGACGGCCGGGGCCGCGACCGCTGCCACGAGGGCGACCGGGACGGCGTGTGGCTGTGCCACCGAGCTCTGAGAGTGCACGCTCAAGGCGCTTGCGCTCCTCGTCTAGCTCGGCGAGTCTTTTCTTGACCAGGTCGAGAGCCTCGTCGAGTACGTTGCTGGTGCTGGGCATTTCCATCCTTTCATCCCCTCGGGCATTTCTCCTTCGGGGTCGTCAGCTGCGCGCAGTGTGGCACAGTCACAGTGACAGTGACTATTCATATAGTCAAATCTTACGTTGTCACTCTGGCCATTTGGTCGAAGTGCGGTCCGCGCGAGTGCTAGGCGCTGCGCTGTGCCTGGCGCTCGGTAGAGATGCGTACGACATTCCAGGCAAGCCCCAGTTTCTCCATCGCACCAATAATCAAAGCGGAGGGGTCGATCTCCCACCGTCGGAGACCGTGTACCGCCGAGCGTGGAAACGCGTGGTGGTTGTGATGCCAGGACTCACCCAGCGATGGCAGGGCGAGCCAGAAGACGTTCGTAGACCGATCCTCGGTGTCGAACCGGCGAGTACCGAAGAAGTGGCACACTGAGTTCACGCTCCATGTGATGTGGTGGACGAAGAAGATCCGCACCAACCCGCCCCATAGCAGCCCGGTCGCAGCTCCGGCGAGAGTCCCGCTGAGCGCATACCCGGCGAGCGCGGGCAGCGCCAGGCTCAGCAACACCAGAGAGACGAAGCGGCGGGAGATCGTCCGCATCCCGCGGTCCTCGTAGAGATCGGGGGCGTAGCGCTTCCAGTCCGCCCGTCCCTGAGTCGACATCAGCCAACCGGAGTGGGCGTGCCAAAGGCCGGCGAAGACCCCGCGCACGCCACCGCCATGACCGACGTGGGGGCTGTGAGGGTCTCCCTCTTCGTCGGTGTGGGCGTGATGCTTGCGATGGTCGGCGACCCAGGAGATGACGGGCCCCTGGACCGCCATCGAGCCGGCCACGGCGAAGAGATACTCGACGGGCTTGCTGGTCTGGAAGGACCGGTGGGTGAGCAGCCGGTGGAAACCGACGGTGATCCCCACGGCCGTGAGCAGGTACATCACGGCTGCGATGGCGAGATCCGCCGGCCTCACCACCCGGTTCCAGAGCAGGACGATGGCCGCCGCGGTCGCCAGGAACGGAATGATCACGGCGCCGAGATTGGCGGTCTTCTCGACCCTGCTCATCGGGCGCTATTACGCGACAACGGGCCTTCGGTTACTTCCGCTTGCGCGGAAGCGTCCTGAAGACGGCGTCCCAGATCGGAGATGAGACGCCGTAGCCGAAGCGATGGTCCTGGAAGTGATGGCGCATGTGCTGCTCGCGCAGGCGCTTGCCGAGCTCCGACTTCGGCACGAAGTGGTGGACGTAATAGTGCGTGTAGTCATAAGCCAGGTAGCCGAAGATGAAGCCGCCGAAGAGCGGGTAGGCAGCGGGGATGCCGAAGACCAGGGTGAAGGCGCCGAAGAAGAGGAGGGCGAGCGGGATCGCCACCGCCGGTGGCATCACCAGGCGCAGCTTGTCGTTCGGATGGTCGTGGTGGATGCCGTGGATGATGAAGTGCATGCGCCGCCCGAAGGCGTTGTCGGGCTGCCAGTGGAAGACGAGGCGGTGCAGCCAGTACTCGGTCAGCGTCCAGATCGCGATCCCGCCGAGGCTCAGCCCGATCAGCTCGAGCGCTCCGTAGCCGCTGCCCGCGCCCAGCCACTCCATCGCGACGACGACGGGCACGAAGACGATCGCCGGGACCGACGGGTGCACCCGGGAGAAGAAGTTGAGGAATTCGCTGTCGAAGAGCTGCGGAGAGGCCGCGAGCTTGTCGGTCCTGCGGGGGGAGTCCATCCAGGCCCAATGGTAGCGATGGGCTCTCCGGCTTCCGCAAGACGCGGGGAAGCTGTGACGAGACTGTGTCAAAGATGTGGCGCTTTGCGGAAATGAGGCTCGCGAGAGGCGCACGACACTGGCAGTATCGGCCGCCGTGCCACGCAAGCCCAAGCCGCCGACCTGCGACGACTGCTACTTCCGCAAGAACATGCTCTGTGCGCTCGAGCTGGACGACCCCTGCGCCACCTTCCGGCCGGACCGCCCTGAGGGCCTTGTGCCCCCTCGCCAGCCAGTCCTCCTGATGCGGCCCCCGCGCTGGGCGTCGCAAGCGCAGACTGCCTGACGCTTCTGGCCGCGGGTCCTGTCGCCGGGGTGGGGTGCTCCGCTTGCGCTACGCGCTGCTTCGGGCAGGGGCACATTGCGGGATGAGCTATAGGCCCCGCCCTCAGCAGCCTTCGCGCGCAGAACACCCCACCCCGGCGCCACCCGCGGGAGAAGCGGATATGCAGGCACTGAGGAGCTTTCCGACCCGAGCAGCGTTCCCAGGGTTGAGAAGCTTTTCCCCTCCAGAGCGCCGCATCGGTCGATGCTGTCGGGAGCTTTCGGATCTGGGGCGCTGCCCAAGGGACGTTCCTCGCGGGGGGTGGCATCGAATGGGGGGCCACCCCCGAGGAAGCTTTAGCTACCGCAAGGGGTGGTGGGCCCCATTCGGTGACAGGACCCGCCGCGTCAACAGCGACAGGACCCGCCGCGCAGAGACCTCCGTAGGCAAGCTGGTTAATGTTTGGCCGGATGCCGGAGCGGGACCTATATGCGTGGGCGCGGACTACGTACGTCTCTCGCAGGAGCAGAGGTTTTACGCCCAACGTAGATGTCTATTACTGCGGGGAACCGCAACAGGCGGTGGTCAAGGTCGATCTTTCCGGGGTCGAGCTGTCCGGTGTCGGCATAGAGATCTCCGGGCGGCAGCTGGCTATCGTCGGGGAGCGGCCGGTGCAGGAGACAGAGGGGCGGGTCTACCAGCAGGTCGAGATCCCCTCTGGGCCGTTCCGGCGAATCGTCGAGCTCCAGGTCGACGTCGACGCCGAGCAGGCCAAGGCGACCTACGAGGACGGCGTGCTGCGGATCGAGCTTCCCCTGCGCGACCCGGCCGAGAGCACGCGCCGGGTCCCGATTGGGAGGGATTAGTGCCGGGCCGTACCGACGAGAGGCGGCACTGATGGATGGTCACCCCGTGCTCGAGGTGGTCGAGTCCGAACTCGACGCCGAGGACGCGATCCGCGCCTCGGAGCCCCTGCCCGACGCGCTGCCGGTCCTGCCGCTGCGCGAGACCGTCACCTTCCCCGAGACCCTCACGCCCCTCGCCGTGGGCCAGGAGCGCTCGATCAAGCTGGTCGACGACGTGCTCGGCGCCAACCGGATGCTGGCGATGGTCGCCGCCCGCGACCCCGAGAACGAGGAACCCGGCCCCAAGGACCTCTACGGGGTCGGCGTGGTCGGCGTCGTCGCCCGCATGCTCAAGGTCCCCGACGGGACGCTGCGCGTTCTCGTCCAGGGCACCCAGCGGGTCCGACTCGGCCCCTACGTCGCCGAGGATCCCTACCTCGTGGCGCGGATCGAGGAGCTGCCCGACGTGGTCGAGGACGGGACCGAGCTGGAGGCCCTGACCCGCAACGTGCAGCGAACCTTCTCGGAGATCATCGAGCAGATCCCCTACCTGCCCGAGGAGCTGCAGATGGCCGTCGCCAACATCGACGACCCCGCCGCGCTCGCTCACCTGATCGCCGGCGCCCTGCGCATCTCCACCGAGGAGAAGCAGGGGCTGCTGGAGGAGCTCAACGTCGTCGCCCGCCTCCGCCACCTCTCGCAGATCCTCGCCCGCGAGCTGGAGGTGGTGCAGCTGGGCACCCAGATCCAGTCGCAGGTCGAGTCGGAGATCGACAAGGGCCAGCGCGAGTTCTTCCTGCGCCAGCAGATGAAAGCGATCCAGGACGAGCTCGGCGAGGGGGACGAGCAGCAGGCCGAAGTCAACGAACTGCGCGAGAAGATCGAGGAGGCGAAGCTCCCCGAGCACGCCCAGAAGGCGGCCGACCGGGAGCTCTCGCGGCTGGAGAAACTGCCGCCCGCGGCGGCCGAGCACGGGGTCATCCGCACCTACCTGGAGTGGCTGACCGAGCTGCCCTGGGCGGTGGAGACCGAGGACAACCTCGACATCGGCCACGCGCGCGAGGTGCTCGACGCCGACCACTACGACCTGGAGAAGGTCAAGGACCGCATCCTCGAGTACCTGGCGGTGCGCAAGCTGAAACCGGACTCGCCCGGGCCGATCCTCTGTTTCGTCGGCCCGCCGGGCGTCGGCAAGACCAGCCTCGGCCGCTCGATCGCGCGGGCGCTGGGGCGCGAGTTCGAGCGGATCTCGGTCGGCGGCGTCCGCGACGAGGCCGAGATCCGCGGCCACCGCCGCACCTACATCGGGGCGATGCCCGGCACGATCGTCCGCGCCCTGCGCGACGCCGGGTCCCGCAACCCCGTCTTCATGATCGACGAGATCGACAAGATGGGCGCCGACTTCCGCGGCGATCCCGCCTCGGCGATGCTCGAGGTGCTCGACCCGGCTCAGAACGACTCCTTCCGCGATCACTACCTCGACCTCGAGTACGACCTCTCCGAGGTGATGTTCATCGCCACCGCCAACGTGCTCGACACGATCCCCGGCCCGCTGCAGGACAGGATGGAGACGATCGAGCTGGCCGGCTACACGCTGGAGGAGAAGCGCCACATCGCCCGCCGCTACCTGGTTCCCCGCCAGATCGAGGCCAACGGCCTCAAGCCCTCCCAGATCGAGTTCGCCGACCCGGCTCTGGCCGCGATCGTCGAGGAGTACACCCGCGAGGCCGGCGTGCGCAACCTAGAGCGGCAGATCGGCACGATCTGCCGCAAAGTCGCGCGCGAGGTCGCCGAGGGCAAGGGCAACGGCAAGGTCAGGATCTCGGCCAAGCGGGCCCGCGAGCTGCTCGGCCGCCGCCGCGTCTTCGCCGAGCAGCGCCGCCGCACCAAGGTCCCCGGCGTCGCGACCGGCCTCGCCTGGACCCCGACCGGCGGCGACGTCCTCTTCATCGAGGCGACCTCGATGCCGGGCTCGGGCAAGCTGACGATCACCGGCCAGCTCGGCGACGTGATGAAGGAGTCGGCCCAGGCGGCGCTCTCCTACGTGCGCGGCCACTGGCGCGAGGTCGCTC
Organism: Solirubrobacterales bacterium; assembly: GCA_036279555.1. Lineage (GTDB taxonomy): Bacteria > Actinomycetota > Thermoleophilia > Solirubrobacterales > 70-9 > VRUE01. The sequence goes on from DASUIY010000193.1 coordinate 9,332, forward strand.
CCGGTCTCGACGAGGAGTGGTTCGCCAAGCACGACATCCACATCCACGTCCCCGCCGGGGCGGTGCCCAAGGACGGTCCCTCGGCGGGGGTGGCGATGACGGTTGCCCTGGCCTCGCTGATCTCCGGCCGCCCGGTCCGCAACGACGTGGCGATGACCGGCGAGGTGACGCTGACCGGCCAGGTGCTGCCGATCGGCGGGCTGAAGGAGAAGTCGCTGGCGGCGCAGCGGGCGGGGATCAAGCGCGTGCTGGTGCCGGAGCGCAACGAGGGCGACGTGGCCGAGATCCCCGAGCACGAGCGCAGCGAGCTGGAGTTCGTCTACGTGGACGAGGTCACGAAGGCGATCGAAGCGGCGCTCGCCTCCTAGCGCATGGAGGCCGCCGGCGCGCTGGGCAGGGGAGGGCTGTCGACGTACCTCGAGGCGGCGAGGGAAGCGGTGCGCTCGCGCTCGCGCACCTTCTGGATCGTCGCCGGGCTGACCGTCGCCGCGGCGGTGCTCCGCTTCGCGACGCTCGGCCTGCAGAGCTATCACCACGACGAGATCGTCACCGCCAGCCGCATCCTTCGTGGCAGCTTCTGGCACGCGATGGACGCGGTCGGGTTCAGCGAGTCCGCACCGCCGCTCTACTACGCCGCGGCCTGGCTCTGGACTCAGGCGACCGGGACCGGCGAGGTCGGCCTGCGCTCGTTCTCGGCACTGGCCGGCGTCGCCACGGTGCCGGTCGCCTTCCTGATCGGCCGAGAACTGAGATCGAGTTCCGACGGAACGATTGACCCCCCTATGGAGGGGTCAATCGTTCAGCGGGCGCAGCGGGTGGGGATCGTCGCGGCGGCCCTGGTCGCGGTCAACCCGATGCTGGTCTGGTACTCGCAGGAGGCACGCGCCTATGCCCTCCTGGTGCTGCTCACCTCGCTCTCGCTGCTCTACTTCGATCGCGGGCTCGAGCACGGGCGCCGCCGCGACCTCACGGCCTGGGGCCTGGTCTCCGGCCTCGCCCTGGCGACCCACTACTTCGCGATCTTCCCGATCGCCGCCGAGGCGGCCTGGCTGCTGTACCGCCGGCGCCGGGGGGCGTTCCGCGGTGCCGCCATCCTCGCCGCCTTCGGCCTTTTGCTGACGCCGCTGGCGATCCACCAGATGTCCTAC
>DASUIY010000194.1:0-7935 GCA_036279555.1 Solirubrobacterales bacterium
TCGGCTTCGCCGGGATGGAGTTCGACACGATGGCCCGCCACGGCCTCGGCGTCGTCGGCGTGATGGGCAACAACGGCATCTGGGCGCTCGAGCACCACCCGATGAAGTTCCTCTACGGCTACTCGGTGGCGGCGGAGCTGCGGCCGGAGACGCCCTACGAGCGGGTGGTCGAGGCGCTCGGCTGCGACGGGGTGCTCGTGCGCGAGCCCGGCGAGCTGCGCCCGGCGCTGGAGCGGGCCTTCGAGTCGGGCCGGCCGACGCTGGTCAACGTCCTCACCGATCCCGAGGTCGTCTACCCGCGCAAGTCGAACCTGGCCTGATTTGCCCCCAGACGAGAACCGGCCGCCATCGCTGGCGGCCGATTCAAGTTGGTCCCTCAGGACGGGCAGGGGTACGTCTTCAGGGACCAGTCCTTATTCGGTGGACTCAGGCGGCGGGAGGCGCCATTGTGCGGCAATCGCCCGAGCCCTATACCGGGTCCGCGGTGGTTGTCCCCACCTCTTTCCCGATGTGCGGATTATCTGTCCGCCTATCCGTTGCGTCTAGTTGCCTCTTTTCCAACTACTTGAAAAAAGGTAGGGGTAGCTTACCAAATTTTATGGGTTCAGTGCCCTTCTTGACCTATCTGTAGTGTCGCGGCACCCGCCCATGGCCGCGAGGTATCACGTAGTACCCCGATATTGAGAATACGGGGTTACCCGCAGTCCAGAGCCGAAATAGCTGAGATTGCGGTGCCATAGAGGATGTCGTGCTCGGAGACCTCGACCTGCTCGAGGCCGAACGCGCGCATCGTCTCCACCAGAATGACCACCCCGGCGACGATGTTCGGCGCCCTATCGGGGTGCAGGCCGGCCATTTCGACCCGCTTGGACAACGGGGCAGAGGCCAGTTGCGAGAGGAGCCGCTGGATCGAAGTAAGGGTGAGCGTATGGCCGTGTACTTGCTTGGGGTCGTAGGGCTCGAGGCCCAGTTCGACCGAGGCCAGGGAGGTCGGGGTGCCGGCGACGGCGATCGCGGCCCGGGCTTGGGCGCCGGGCTCGCCTGCGACCGCACCCTTTATGAGGGCTCGCACGTCTGCGGCCAGCGCCTCCAGCTCCGGCGCACTCGGCGGGTCGCTGGAGAGGTGGCGCTCGGTGTGGCGGACGACGCCGGCCTGCAGCGAGGCATGGAAGGCGATCTCCTGCCCGGTGCCGACGATCAGCTCGGTCGATCCGCCGCCGATGTCGACCACCAGCGTCGGCTCGCTCGGTGGGCGCTCGGCGGTCGCCCCCATGTAGGTGAGCCGCGCCTCCTCCTCGCCGTCGAGCACGCGGGCGGAGAGCGCGAAGCGCTCGCGCAGCTCGGCTACGAAGGCGTCGCCGTTGGAGGCGTCGCGGACGGCGCTGGTGGCGATCGACTCGATCCGCTCAACGCCGGCCTCCCGGCAGATCGCCATGTAGTCGGCGATCGCCGCGCAGGCCGCCTCGATCGCCTCGGCGGAGAGCTGGCCCGAGAGGTCGACCCCGCGCCCGAGCCGCGTCACCCGGCTCTGCCGCTCGACCTCCGACACCCGCTCCGCGTCGACGTCGGCGATCAGCAGCCGCGTCGAGTTCGAGCCGATGTCGACGACCGCGACCCTGTGGGATTCCCCCGCCACCCGCGGCACTCTAGACAGAGCCGCCCCGCAAGAGCGCCTGCATGGCGCCCGGAAGGGCTTCACCCAACTGACCGCGCGTTGCTAGCATGGCCAGACCGCCGCGGGGTGGAGCAGCCAGGTAGCTCGTCGGGCTCATAACCCGAAGGTCGCGGGTTCGAATCCCGCCCCCGCTATTTCACGAAAGCCCCGCAAATGCGGGGTTTTCGCGTTGCTGGGGATGTAGACGATAGGTCTCAAATCGCCCATGGGGCAACATGAGCTTCGAGCGAGAGTGGCGAAGGCCTTGAAAGCGGCCCGTCAGCCCTATGTAGTAAATGACGAGATCGAGTGGGTCGCCTGATGTCCTCCGACTTGGCTTAGCCCGGCCAGTCAGATGGCTGCGCTTCACGCGGAAAAGCAGGACGTGAAGACAGAGGGCCTCATCGCCCCGCGCGGCAGTACGTCCGGACGTGTCCTATAGAACTCCGCGCGTTGGAGCAATGCTGAGGCGGCCCGCCTGAACTCGGACTAGTCACCCGAGTGGCGGGCCGCCACCTTTTTACGTCCACCGACGGTGGTTCCATGAAACGTCTGAGCCTGACTAGCTCAGATATTCGCATTCGCTCTAACCCTGAAAGGACGTAATCAGAATGGACTCTGTCGCTGAGCGGCCGGCGGGCTCAAAGGCACCGGCCGAGACTGTGATCGAGGAGATCCTCGACGAGATTGCCGTACACAAGGATGTATTGCAGGAGGCGAAGAAGCGCCGCAACCTGGTCCTCGATATCGCCGGGAAACACCCAGCAGGAAGGAAAGGCTTCCCCTCTGGGTCGGTCGCGCACGGCACCGAGAACAAGCCTCTCGAGGACGCAGACTGCGGCGAGATGATCGATCGCCGATTCGAGGAGTTTCGAGCGTACGGCCCGGACGCATCCGGTGTTGGCAAGGGGCCAAGCGCCTTCGTCGAGTCTTTCCGCGCTTTCATCGAGAGCCAGATTCGGCAGACCTACCCAAACGCAACGGCCACGACGTTGGGTCAGAAGCGCTCGATCAAGGTCGAGTTCAACGAGCCCGTCGACTTCGACGAGTGGGGCGAGGTCGATCCCTACGTCGACTTCATCGTTGGCCTGAGCATGGCCGAGCGTTCGGGGATCTGGATCCCGAATCTCGAGACCGATTCGTGGGACCCCGGCGATCCCATGCTCCACACCTCCTTGATGACCGAGAGGGATTCACGAGATCTCCGGATCTTCCGGGCTCGGGTGCTTCGCCTCGCGAAGCGCGCGGTCAAGCGCGACGCTGCGAGCGGCGGGATTGCTGTGATGTGTTCATGGAACCTCAGCGCCCTCGCACTTGAGTTCTTCTCCGAGGCTACGAGCCTGAGCGTCGGTCTCGAGGGCTTCTTCACCTATGCCTCAGAGCAGATTGCTGCGCATCTCACCGAGGACCCCTCGGACGCCATTACGGACCCGATTAGGCTTCCGGAAGGGGTCACTCAGGAGCAGGCCTCGGCTCGCCTTGGGGAAATGTCTGCCGCGGTTGCGAGGGCGAATCAGGCATACAGCCCCCAGGCTGCAAGGAACGAGCTCGAAGCGATCTTCGGCCCGGAGATCAAGGAAATCAACGAGCGGGCCGCCAGTCAGATGAAGCGTGCTCTGGGTCGCGAGGACGCCGCGGGCGTAGCCGGTGGGATCGGCTCTGCCTATCCGCAGACGGGGAGCTCTTGGTGCGATGGGATCGTCCACTGACGATGCCGAGAAGATGCAAGCCCGCTTCGAGGCGCAAGCCTTCGAAGCGGGCTTGGAGTTCGTGCGGCGCGAGCGCGGTTTCCGCGAGTACCGATACGACTTCGCTGTCGAGGTCGTCGGCGCTCATGAGACGCGGAAGATTCAGGTCTACTGGTCCCCGAGCCGGCCTGACGATCCCATCACCCGTATGTCTGGAGTTGCGTGCCGGCGCCACCGCAATCGATCATCCGATCCGATCCGAGATCTATCGCTTTGCCTTTGGTACCCCTCCGATCCGCCAAAAGATCGATGGACGCTCGACGGTGGCCTGCGTCAGCTGAGGGACCTCGCTGCCACGCACGCATTCTGTGAGTCACGGTGCCGACTCGGTGAGCCGTGGCATAAGAGCGAGGCGCCCAAGCCCCATCCGCGTCCGCAGGGTTGCGGGGGGTGCCCTGAGAATTGGCAATCATGCCCGTAGCGGGAATCACTATTGATCTCGACTCCTTGAGCGTGTTCATCTCGGTGGTTGTCGCGCTCATCGGGCTCTCCGGTGTTCTCTGGACGCTCTGGGTAAACGGAGACCGAGCCGAGCGCCAGCGGCGGCGCGAGCTTCGTGCTCGCGCTTTGGAAGCGGTCCTGGCTTACCGTGAAATGCCGTTCATGATTCGCCGGCGCCGCAGTGAGTCCGAGGAGCGAAGCGCCGAGCGAGTCCGCCTCTCGACGCACTTTTCCGAGGTCCAGACCGAGTTGGCGACCTGCGAGAACTTGCTGGTTGCCGATGGGCCCGGTTGGCTTGCGCAGGAGTACCAAGAGTTGGTGTCGATTGCCCGGTCGACGGCTGGGCGCGAGTCCCACGAGGCTTGGAAAGTGGATCCGATCACCGAGGACTCTGAGATGAACATGCCGGATCTGTTCGGTCGCCTCAAACCCTTGAACGACGGGGTAGATCGTTTCCGCGAGCACATTGCCTGGGCTGGCAAGACGCGAAGGGCGAGGGTGCGCGTATGGCGCAGACCCTCCCGGAGTGGTCGCAGTTCATGACTTCTCCCGATACCGGTAGTAGGGGCTCAGTTGAAGACAAAAAGTTGAGTCCGCGACCAGGACTAAAGTCGCCAGAATGGGCAAGCAGCCGAGAGCCTGGATCGTGGATTTCGACAGCGACGCGCTCATCGACCTCGAGGACGTGAAGTCGCGCGGAGATCGCAAGGCGGTCTTCAACGTCGTGCAGAAGCTGAAGGATCTCGGGGCGGACTTGCCGTCGCCGCATATGAAGTCGTTGAAGGGCGAGGCGAATCTGTTCGAGCTGCGACCGAAGCAGGGGGCTTGCGAGGCGCGGCCGATCTACGCGCGGTTCGGTGGTCGATTCGTAGTTTTGGCGGTAGCTGCGAAGAAGAAAGACTTCGATCGGGCAGTCGTGGCGGCGGGTGATCGTCTGAAGCGACGCAGTTGACTCCGATAATAAATCTATTATCATGAGATAACGATGACGACTCCCGACAAGACCTTCGATGCCCTCTTGACCGAAGAGCAGCTTGCCGATCCGAGCTTTCGGGCGGAGTGGCAGAGGCTCGCTCCTGCGCGAGAGTTTGCGGCAACGCTGCTGCGTTATCGCGCCGAGCACGAATTGAGTCAGAGGGCACTGGCGAAAAAGCTGGGCGTCTCGCAGCCTCGCGTCGTCAAGCTCGAGTCCGGGGAGCACAACCCGGAGGTCGACACGATCATCAACGCGGTCAGGCGGCTGGGGATCGAGTTCGTTCTCGATGTGGCACCCGCAAGCCGCAAGCCGTCACTGGTGACGGCAAGAGCTCAGAAGGGCGGGGCGATCGCCCACGACGACGTTTCCGTTGTGGCAGCTTCTTCCGTCTAGATGCCTCTAGCGGTCATTTGGCCGCCCCAGCTTTACTCGCTCGGCGGCGTTGCCTCCATGGGGGCGGGCGTGACGCAGCAAGGCACGCACCTCCGTCGCTCGGTTCGCTCGGCGGCGTAGGGGAGCGCAGACAACGACCTTCTTCATGTCCCCCAGTATGACCGGGTGAACGAAGCTGTGCCGGTCGCCCTGCTGGGGCAACGAATGGGCAACATGCCCCACAGATTCCAGCCGATCTCCACGTAGTTCGATCTCGCGAAATCGGCTTGAAACCAAGCTCCACGTAGTCCAGCCGAGCCAGCGGATCAAGCTCATAACCCGAAGGTCGCAGGTTCGAATCCTGCCCCCGCTATAGAGAAAAGCCCCGGAAACGGGCTTTTTTGTGGCCTTCTGGTCGATGGCCTGGGAGTACCAAGCGGGTACCAATTTTGAGCTTGACCTTGAATTTGCGCGCTCACAAGTGACCTCTCGGTGGATTAGGTCGCTCGCAGAATCTGTGCCCTCAAGAAGACGGAGAGGGTTTCTCAGTCAGACCATCAACGTACCCGGATGCTAGGGTGCGCCGCGTGGAGGCCGGAATAGTCAAAGAAGCTGAGCCGATCGGCTGCGGGGCGTTCTTCCAAGCCGATGCCGAACCCTCCTCGCTGCGGCGGTTTCTCGTTGGCTCCGACGAAAAACCCCAGCCGATGGACGCGGCCGAGATCGAGGAGGAGCTAAACGATCCGTTCGCGGTGGAGCTGCTGCGGGCGGGCGAGTTTCCGAGCACCGGCGAGGATCTCCTCGCCAGGCTGGACGCCAAGGTCGCGGCGGACCATCCGCTCGCCTCGGCTACCCAGCAGTCGTTCGTCGTCGCCGAGGAGAGCCAGGTGGTCAAGGACCCGGCGGCGGCCGCCGATCGTCGCCTGCGCTTCCTGCTGACCCGCGGCGGCGGACCCGACGGACCCGACCTGATGATCAGCACCTCCCGTCCCGACAGCCCCAGCGTCGAGGTGATGGCTTGGGACGGCCGGAAAGGCGGCTTCAACTACTACCGAACCATCCTCGGAACGGCGGGCAGCTGGGTCTGGGCGGGCAACTCGCGCCACGCCTGGGAGCCGGGAACGCGGTCGAGCGGGCCCTTCGAGAGCCACCCGACCGGCAACCTGCTGTTCAAGGAGCTGAAGCTGCCCTGGGTGCACTGGCACTCGCCGCGGGCGACGATGGATCCGCTCGACGTCGAGGCGGGGGACGCGGTGGCCCAGCACCCCTGGTTCGACAAGAAGCTCGGTGCCTACGTGCTGGAGGACTCGGTCGCCAAACCCGCGATCACCCGCTGGAACCGGCGGCGGCTGGCGCAGGTCTCCGAAGCGGCCGAGATCGGCGAGCCGGTCCAGGTGATGGAGCGGCTGCTCGGCTCGCCCGAGCCGCGGCGGTTCACCGTCAATCTGGTTTCGAGCCAAGAGTCCCAACCGGCGCTCGCGGGCCTGGCGCAGGTGGGCCTTCCCAGCACCTTCTTCGCCGACCTCGACGTGCTCTCCGGCGTTTTCGAGCTCACCCGGCCGCAGGTGCCCTTCGCCGTCTCGGCCCAGGTCTACCGCGACGCCCTCGCGGAGTTCGGCGTCACCCTCCGCGATCGCGAGGGCCCCGAGCCCGGAGCCGACTTCGAACGGACCGGGGACACCCATTTCCTCTTCGTCGTCCCGGAGCGCGCCTTCGAGGACGTCGATTTCGTCCGCCAGCTCGTCAGGCCGCGACCGGAGGCGGAAGAGAGGCAGCTTGGCCTGGTCTCCGAACGGCTGGCGGCCTGTCTGCTGATGGTCGATTTCCCGAACCCGGTCTTCTCCGATCGCCGCGCCGGCCTGCTGGGCCACGTACCCTCGGGCCCGTTGCCGGCGGGGGAGTGGGAGGCGTTCTCGCAGTCACTGGGCGACGCGATCGTCGCCGCCGCGACCGGCACGGCCCCCTCCGCCGCCGAGCTGGAGTTCGCCGAGCTCTGGGCCGCCGAAGAGGGCTGGAAGGAGGTCGCGAACCAGCGCTTGGGCGCCTACTACGAACGCCTCGCCGAGAAGCTGGCGACTCCGGAGGGGTTCCGGGGCGTCTTCAGGCTGGCCGAGGAGCGTCGCAACCGGGTCCGGAAGATGCCGATCAACGAGGCGCCGATGCTGTTCGCGCAGACCTCGATCCCCGTGGAGAGCATCGAAGGGCTGGCGATGAACCCCGACGGGACCGTCGAGCAGCGATGAGCGATGGCCTGATCCGTCCCCCCGGCGATGTCGCGCCCCCCTCGCGGGAGTGGTCGAAAACCGTCTCCGACCTGATCGACAAGGCGGCGAAAGCGGCGGTGAGGGGATCTGACCTGGGCGACCGCCCGCCGCCGTTCTACGACCCGCTCGAGGGCCTCGACGCAGTCACTCCCCCTCCGGTGACCTGGTCGGCCCTTTCCGGCACCCTGCGGTCCCTCACCAACCTCTCGGACGAGGAACGCTGGAAGATCGCCGACGAAAAAAGGCTCGACCCTCTCGAAGGCCCCGGCGGCAGCCGGCTGTTCGGGCAGGACGAGTACTGCGAGTGGAGCGTCGCCAGGAACGAGCGGGGCGAGATCACCCGGGTCACCTTCACCTCGGAGGTCGGCGAGTGGTTCGACCACATGGCGGAGAACGATCGCCGCGCCCTGCTTTCCACCTATCGCGAGATGTTCGGGCCCGAGGTGGAAGAGGAGGACCTGTTCTCCGGCGACAGCTACG
>DASUIY010000195.1:0-9645 GCA_036279555.1 Solirubrobacterales bacterium
TCGCCTACCCGCTGACCGTGCTCGGCATCGTCGCCGTGGTCAACGTGATCAACTTCATCGACGGGGTCGACGGCCTGGCCGCCGGGGTCTGCGTGATCGCGGCGGTCGCGCTGGCGGTGATCGCCCTCTCGCTCGACCGCAACGCCGCCGGCGTGCTGGCGGCGCTGACCGCGGGCGGTGCCCTCGGTTTCCTCCGCCACGGCTTCCCGCCCGCCTCGAGCTTCATGGGCGACACCGGGTCCAACCTGCTCGGCTACCTGCTCGCGGTCGCCTCGGTCCAGGGCGCGCTGAAGACCAACGCGGTCGTCGCCCTCGTCCTCCCCCTGGTCGTGCTCGCGGTGCCGATCCTCGACACCGGCTTCGTCGTCGCCAAGCGGCTCAAGTACCGGCAGCCGATCTACCAGGCAGACACCTGGCACTTCCACCACCGGATGGCCAACGTCGGCTTCTCGCAGCGCCGGACGCTGGCCTACCTCTACGGCTGGACCCTCGCCCTCGCGGCCCTCGCCCTCGCCCTGCGCTTCGTCCCCTACAGCGACGACCGTGGCCATTTCGACGCGCTCTGGACCGCCGTGGTCGTCATCTTCGGCCTGCTCGCGCTCGCCACCAGCGTGTACCTGGTCTACGTGCTGGAGATCCTCAAGTTGCGCCGGGTCCGGCTGCGTCAGGTTGCCGGCGTTCGCCGTAACGCCCACGCGCCGCCGCCAACGGCCGGCGAGGTGGATCGGGCGGTCGAGGAAGAGCTGGAGACCGGGACTTTTCCGGCCATAGACCCTGAGACAGGCGAGTTCGGGGCCGTTGGCCCGGGCCGGGACGAGACTTAGTAACAGGTTGTAACAAGCCTCACGAACTGGCTCTAGAAAGCGGATCGTCGGCCCTTTCGGATATAGTCGCGAGTCCGCCCGCTCAACCACGACGGGCGCCTTTTATGTCCCCTCCCAAGTACGTCGACCTTCTGGTGCTTGCCGCCTCACTCGCCGTTTTCCTGCTCGGCGGGCTGCCCATGCTCGGATTCGCGGCCGGGGCCGGCGTCTGGCTTCTCCAGCGTGGCATCCAGGCTCTCGCCGAGCGCCGTGCCAACCGGGAACTGGCGGCGGGGAACCGGCAGCGGGCGATGGCGACCGTCGCGGTCTCCACGCTCGGCCGCGTCGGCCTGATGGCGAGCGTGGTCCTGGTCGCGGGGATCGTCGAACGGGAGGCGGGCCTCTCCTCGGCGATCCTGGTCGCGGTCCTCTTCACCGTCTCCTTCGCCGCCCAGGGCATCGCCCACCTCTTCGACGAAGAGCCGCAGACGGGCAAGGCATGAAGACGAAAACCAAAGTCCTGATCGGGCTCGGCACCTACTTCGCGATCGCGATCCTGATGCTGCTGATCTTCGGCAGCTCCGGCAAGAACGAAGCGTTCCAGCCGCAGAACGAGTTCAAGCTCGAACCGTGGGTCACGCTGGAGCTCGGCGGCATCGACCTCAGCATCAACAAGGCGGTCCTCTACCTGATCCTGGCCAGCTCGCTGACGATCTTCACGATGGTCTGGATATCGCGGCGGATGCAGCAGAAGCCGAACCGGGTGCAGACCGCGATCGAGGTCTCCTACGACCTGACCAAGAACAACATCACCGGCGGCAACCTAGACCCGGCCACGGCCGCGCGCTGGTTCCCCTTCCTCGCCGCCCTCTTCTTCTGGATCTGGTTCTCGAACATCATCGGCTTCCTGCCGCTGCCGACCAACACCGAGCACACCGTCGACGTTTTCGGCCTGGAGATCCCGTCGTTCGCGATCTACGCCGCGACTGCGAACCTCTCGATCCCGCTGGTCCTGACGCTGGTCGTCTGGATCGCCTACCACGTCGAAGGCGTGCGGGCAAAGGGCTTCATCCCCTACCTGGCCAGCTGGCTGCCGCCCGGCCTGGAGGAGATGAACCCGATCGCGAAGGCGTTCATCTTCGTGATCGAGGCGATCTCTCACTTCGCCCGGCTGATCTCGCTCTCGGTGCGGCTCTTCGCCAACATCCTCGCCGGCCACCTGCTGCTGCTCTTCATGGGCGGCGGGCTCGCCGTGCTGCTCGGAATCGCCGCGCTCGGCGCCCTCACCTTCCCCCTGGCTTTCTTCTTCTTCATCCTCGAGGTGGGCCTCATCGCCACCCTGCAGGCATTTATCTTCTCGACCCTCACCGCTATCTACCTCGGCGGAGCGACCTCCGCCAGCCACTGAAAAAGGAGCGCTACCTCACATGGACCTGTCCCCAGTTGTCGCCGCGATCTCCGACGAAGGGATCGAATCCGCCGGCAAGGCGATCGCCCTCGGCGTCGGCGCCGGCCTCGGTTCGATCGGCGCCGGCATCGGCATCGGCATCATCTTCGGCAAGGAGATCGAGTCCGTCGCCCGCCAGCCCGAGATGAAAGACGAGCTGCAGAGCATCCGCTGGCTCGGCTTCGCCCTCACCGAGGCCGTGGCCTTCTACACCTTCATCTTCGGCCTCATCGCCTTCTTCCTCTAGGTCGATCGCGTGGAGCTCATCGCTGAAATAGCGGCATGGCTGCCCCTCGCGGCGGAGGCCGCGCATGGGGAGGAAGAAGGCGGCAGCTTCCTGGTATCGCCGGGCCTCGGCCTGATGATCTGGACGCTGGTCCTCTTCCTCTTCACCATGTGGGTGCTGAGCAAGGTTGCCTTCCCGAAAATCCAGGAGGCGCTCGACAAGCGCGCTAAGACGATCGCCGAGTCGATCGAGGCGGCTGAACGCCAGCGCAAGGAGTCCGACGAGCTGCTGGCCGAGTACCGCGAGCGCCTCACCGAGGCGCGCGAGCAGGCCGACGACATCATGGCCCGCGCCCGCAAGGCGGCCGAGACGGCCGAGGCCGAGGCGAAGACCGCCGGCAGGGAGAAAGGCGAGGAGCTGGTGGCAGCCGCCCAGCGCGAGATCGACGCGGCGACCCGGCGCTCGCTGGAGCAGATCCGCAAGGAGGTCGCCGACCTCACCGTGCTGGCGACCGAGAAGGTCACCCGCAAGTCCCTCAACGAGGAGGACCAGCGCCGCCTCGTCGAGGAGGCGCTCAGCGAGGTCGACTTCTCGGCCCTCTCCGGAGCGGAGGAGTCGAGGAGCTGATGACCGAGGCAGCTCGCGTATATGCCGAGGCCCTCTTCGACGTGGCCAGGGAGAAGGGCAAGCTCGACGCGGTTCGCGGCGAGCTCGCCCAGTTCGCCGACGCGGTCGACGGCGACCGCGAGCTGCAGGTCTTCTTCTTCAGCCCCTACTTCTCCTCGGCGGAGAAGTCGGCCGGGTTGAGGCGCGCGGTTTCCGGCGCCGATCCCGAGCTGCTCAACTTCCTCGAGCTGCTGATCGAGAAGGGGCGCATGCCGGAGGTCTTCCGCATCCGGCGTGAGCTCGACGAGCTCTGGAAGCACGAGAACAGGCGCATCGACGTGACCGTGACCAGCGCCGTCCCGCTGGACCGGGCGGTGGTCGAGAAGGTCGGCGAGGAGATCGAGCGCCAGACCGGCCAGAAGGTCGAGCTGGCGAGCCGGGTCGACGACGAGATCCTCGGTGGAATCGTCCTGCAGGTGGGCAACAAGATCCTCGACGCGAGCATCCGCGCTCGCTTGGAGAAACTTCGAAAGAGCGTCGCCCAGGCGGCGTAAGGAGGCAGAGAGCACCCGATGGAAATCAAGCCCGACGAGATCGCATCAATCCTCCGCGAGAGGATCGAGGGACTGGACACCGAGTCGGCCGACCTGGCCGAGGTCGGCACCGTGCTCTCGGTCGCGGACGGGATCGCCCGCATCCACGGCCTCGACAACTGCATGGCGCTCGAGATGCTCGAGCTGCCCCACGGCGTCACCGGCCTCGCCCTCAACCTCGAGGCCGACAACGTCGGCGCCGTGCTCTTCGGCGAGTGGGACAAGGTCGTCGAGGGGGACACGGTCAAGCGCACCGGCCACCTGCTGCGGATCCCGGTCGGCGAGGAGCTGCTCGGCCGCATGGTCGACCCGCTCGGCCGCCCGCTCGACGACAAGGGCGAAGTCGCGACGACGCAGACCCGCCCCGCCGAGTTCAAGGCCCCGGGCGTCGTCCAGCGCCAGCCGGTCACCGAACCGGTGCAGACCGGGCTGATGTCGATCGACGGGATGATCCCGATCGGCCGCGGCCAGCGAGAGCTGATCATCGGCGACCGCCAGACCGGCAAGACGGCGATCGCGATCGACACGATCATCAACAACCGCGACAAGGACATGATCTGCATCTACGTCGCGATCGGGCAGAAGATGTCGACGGTCGTCCAGCTCAAGCAGGTGCTGGAGGAGAACGGCGCGATGGAGAACACGATCATCGTCGCCGCCCCCGCCGACGAGGCCGCCCCGATCAAGTTCATCGCCCCCTACGCCGGCTGCGCGATGGGCGAGCACTTCCTCTACAACGGCAAGGCGGCGCTCTGCGTCTACGACGACCTCACCAAGCACGCCTACGCCTACCGCCAGATGTCGCTGCTGCTGCGGCGCCCGCCGGGTCGCGAGGCCTATCCGGGTGACGTCTTCTACCTGCACTCGCGCCTGCTGGAGCGGGCGGTGAAGCTGAACGACGACCTCGGCGGCGGCTCGCTGACGGCGCTGCCGATCATCGAGACCCAGGCCTCCGACGTCTCCGCCTACATCCCGACCAACGTGATCTCGATCACCGACGGTCAGATCTTCCTCGAGTCCGACCTCTTCTACTCCGGCGTGCGGCCGGCGATCAACGTCGGCATCTCGGTCTCGCGGGTGGGCGGCAACGCGCAGACCAAGGCGATGAAGAAGGTCGCCGGCAAGCTGCGCCTCGACCTCTCCCAGTACCGCGACCTCGAGGCCTTCGCCCAGTTCGGCTCCGAGCTCGACCCCGAGACCCAGAAGACGCTGAACCGCGGCGAAAGGCTGGTCGAGCTGCTCAAGCAGAAGGAGCGCGAACCGCTCGGGGTGGCTGACCAGGTCGCCGCGATCTACTCGGGCACCGGCGGCTTCCTCGACCGGATCAAGGTCGAGCGGGTGGGCGAGTTCCTCGGTGACCTGAAGATCCGCCTCCACTCCGAGAAGGCCGACCTGCTGAAGCGGATCTCGGACACCGGCAAGCTGGAGGAGGACGACGAGAAGGAGCTCGGCGCCGCGATTGCCGAGTTCGTCGACGACTTCGGCCCCGACTTCGACGAGCACGGCGACCCGGTCGAGGCCGGCGAGTCCGATCGGATCAAGTCGGCCGAGGAGCGGGAGAAGCCGGGCCGCACCGCCGAGGCCGAAGAGGCCGAGAAGGAGGCTACGCCGGCCTAACCCCGCCGGAGCTCTGCCATGGCCACCCAGAAGGACGTCAAGAATCGGATCGCGTCGATCAAGAACATCAATAAGATCACGCGGGCGATGGAGATGGTCGCCGCGGCGCGACTGCGCCGGGCTGAGCAGCGGATCGAGCAGCTGCGCCCCTACGCGCAGTCGATGCGCAAGCTCACCCGCCGCGCCGCCGAGCAGGCGGGGGGGATCCCGCGCGTGCCCGTGCTGGAAGAGCGCGAGCAGGAGAAACGCGTCGGCATCCTCCTGATCACGGGCGACCGCGGCCTTGCCGGCGCCTTCAACACGAACATCATCCGCGACGGCCTGCGCCTGCGCAACGAGCTTCGCGACGAGAGCAAGGAGGCCGTCTTCTCGGCGGTCGGCCGCAAGGGCGTCTCGGCGCTGACCTTCCGCAAAGAGGACCCGCGCACCTCCTACGTCGGCTTCACCGACCGGCCCGGCTTCGCCAACGCGCGCGAGATCGGCGAGGAGCTGACCGCGCGCTACGTCGACGAGGAGCTCGACCGGGTCGAGCTGGTCTACAACCACTACGTCTCGCCGCTGACCCAGCACGTCTGGCGCCAGACCCTCCTGCCCCTGCAGCGTGCTGACGTGATCGGCGAGGGTGTCGGCGGGGAGGAAGAGGAGGGCGAGGAGACCGAGATCGAAAAAGCCCATGCTCAATCGGTCTGGGAGTACGAGCCCGAGGCGGAGGAGCTGCTGGGCCAGCTGATCCCCGAATACGTGAACATCTCGGTCTACCGGGCGCTGCTCGAGTCCGCCGCCTCCGAGCTGGGGGCGCGGATGACCGCGATGCGCAGCGCCGCCGAGAACGCGGAGGAGATGATGGGCGATCTGACCCTGGAGATGAACAGGGTCAGGCAGGCCGAGATCACGCAGGAGATCCTCGAGGTCGTCGCCGGCGCCGAGGCGCTGGGATAAGTCTTAGAACCGGAGAAAAGGAACGTATGTCTGAGAACGGAGCAAACGTAGGTCGCGTCGAGCAGGTGACGGGCGTCGTCGTCGACGCCGTCTTCCCGGAGAAGCTGCCGGAGATCTACTCGGCCGTGAAGATCGAGATGAACGGCGGCGACGGGGAAACCAGCGAGCTGGTCTGCGAGGTGCAGCAGCACCTCGGCGACGACCGCGTGCGCACCGTCGCGATGGACGCCACCGACGGCCTGCAGCGCGGCGACAAGGTGATCGACACCGGCGCGCCGATCTCGGTTCCCGTCGGCGACGCGACCCTGGGCCGCATCTTCAACCTGCTGGGCGAGCCGATCGACCTCGGCGAGCCGGTCCAGGCGGAGGAGCGCTGGCCGATCCACCGCCCGGCCCCCGAAGCCTCCGAGCTCGCTCCCACACAGGAGATCCTCGAGACCGGGATCAAGGTGATCGACCTGCTGGCGCCATACGCCAAGGGCGGCAAGGTCGGGCTCTTCGGCGGCGCCGGCGTCGGCAAGACCGTCCTGATCCAGGAGCTGATCCGCTCGATCGGCGAGGAGCACGAAGGCCTCTCGGCCTTCTGCGGCGTCGGCGAGCGCTCGCGAGAGGGCAACGACCTCTGGCTCGAGATGAAGGAGTCGGGCGTCATCGACAAGACGATGCTCGTCTTCGGCCAGATGAACGAGCCGCCCGGCGCCCGTCTGCGCGTCGCGCTCTCGGGCCTGACGATGGCCGAATACTTCCGCGAGCAGGGCGGCCAGGACGTGCTGCTCTTCATCGACAACATCTTCCGCTTCGTCCAGGCGGGCTCAGAGGTCTCGGCCCTGCTCGGGCGCATGCCCTCCGCCGTGGGATACCAGCCGACGCTGGAGACCGAGATGGGGGAACTGCAGGAGCGGATCACCTCGACCGAGCGCGGCTCGGTGACCTCGGTGCAGGCGATCTACGTCCCCGCCGACGACCTCACCGACCCGGCGCCGGCCTCGGTGTTCGCCCACCTCAACGCGACGACGACGCTCTCGCGGGCGATCTCCGAGAAGGGGATCTACCCGGCAGTCGACCCGCTCGACTCGACCTCGACGATCCTCAAGCCCGACGTCGTCGGCGAGGAGCACTACCGCACCGCGACCGAGGTGCAGGAGGTGCTGCAGCGTTACAAGGAGCTGCAGGACATCATCGCCATCCTCGGCATCGACGAGCTCTCCGACGAGGACAAGCAGACGGTCTCGCGCGCCCGCAAGATCGAGCGCTTCCTCTCGCAGCCGTTCTTCGTCGCCGAGCAGTTCACCGGCCGCAGCGGCGAGTACGTGCCGGTCTCGGACACCGTCCGCGGCTTCCGCGAGATCCTCGACGGCGAGCACGACGACCTGCCCGAGGGCGCCTTCTACATGAAGGGCGGCATCGACCAGGTCACCGCTGACAAGGAGGCGGCTGCGGCCGCCTAGGGGGAACGATGGCGGCAGAGCACATGGTCGACGTCGAGGTTCTCACCCCCGAGGGTGAGGTCTTCAGCGGCGAAGTCCGCCAGGTTTCGACCCGGACCGCGGGGGGCGAGGTCGGCATCCTCGCCAACCACGCGCCGCTGCTGGCTGCGCTGAAGCCGGCCGAGCTGCGCCTGCACGTCAGCGACTCCGAGACCAAGCGCTACGCCCAGGCCCACGGCTGGCTGCAGGTCTTCGGCAACCACGCCAAGCTCCTGGTCGAGGAGGTGCTTGCCCCCGAAGAGCTCGACACGGCGAAGCTGAAAGAGCAGCTCGCCGACGCCGAACAGCGCCTCGTCGAGGCCGAGGACGGCAGTGGGGCTCAGGCCCGGGCGCAGAAGGATCGCGACCGGGCCGAAGC
This sequence comes from Solirubrobacterales bacterium, assembly GCA_036279555.1. Lineage (GTDB taxonomy): Bacteria > Actinomycetota > Thermoleophilia > Solirubrobacterales > 70-9 > VRUE01. Next base: position 8,077 of record DASUIY010000195.1, read on the forward strand.
GTTCCTGGCTATCGCTCAGGGCTGAGCAAGTTCATGTGGGGGCGACCGCGGCGTCTGATGTCCGCGCGTCATGGAAGGCGATAACGACGACTCGATCCTCGGCCTCGATGTACATGTAGACGACGATCAGCCAGCCCCATGGACCGATCAACGCTCGACAATCCCGCCAAACGCCCGACAGCTGCTTGCCCGCCCGCGGAAACTCTTCCAACGTAATCAGTGATCGCAAGACTCGCTCCCCGGTGTCGGCCGGAAGCTGACGGGTCTCGATCAGCCCGCGAAGCTCATCACGCGCCAGGCGCGTGACCTCGATCGCCGGCATCGACTACAGCTCGGAGAGCGGCACCGTCTCGCCGCGCCGAGCCTGCTCGATCGACTCCTGCGCCCGCTCCCAGGCCCCAGGAATCCCGTCGAGGATTTCAGTGATCCGTGAGGCATCGGGATCGGCTTCGTCCAGCGCGCTGGAAAGAAGCGAGCGCGCCAAGGTTCCCTCCTGGACATGCGTGCGCTCCGCCAGACTCGCCAGCTTTTGCGCGTAGTCCGGCTCGAGGGTGACGTTGATGCGGCGGTTCCGCTCTGCCATTCCCCTAGAGTACACGCAAGGGCACACTACGTACACAACCAGTGATCGCGCTAGCCTGGACTCATGGCGCATCACAGGCGCAGACGACCAAGCACCGCCAGGGCGGCAGCCGCACAAGCTGACGACAAATGCGAAGGCAATTCGTCAAAAACAAGCGCAAACTTGGATCCAAGCACGAGGCAAGCGAGCATTGAGACTACGCCGGACAGGCCTGCTCGGTAAGTGGTTAATTCACGTCGGCAGCGCGGATAGGCAGGGACTCACTGAGCTCAGTCGCGCAATTTCCGTCGCGTCAATGCCTGCGGTCGGCCTGTGGGCTGGTCGAGGGCGGCGGCGGACCAGGAGGTAGTCGTGGCTAGGCGGACGGGGCGTTTCCCCTTCACTGGGCTGAACGACGAGGAATTCGAGGAGTTCGCCTTCTTGGTCGCCCATATGGAGCTGCCGGGGCTGGTCAAGACTGCGAATCCCGACGGCGGCCTCGACGGCTTGATCTTCGGCAAGGACGGCAAGTCCGTCCCACGCGGGATCCAGGCAAAGCGCTTCACCGGGACGCCGAGCTGGACGAAGTGCGTGAAGTCGCTGGACGACGCCGTCGAGACCTACGCAGTCGAGCACGTCACCTTCATCTTCGCCCGCGATTTGACCACGAAGCAGATCGAAGCCTTTCAGGAGAAGCTGATCTCCCGCCACCCCGGCGTCCGAGTCGACTACTGGAGCGCGGGCCAGCTGACTGGGATGCTGGTCGAAACGGAGGAGGGCCGGCGGATCGCCCGCCACACATTCGGCGAGGGGGAACTGGAGAAGATAGAGCGCCTGGTGCGCGCGGGACATGACGTCGACAGCGGCGCGCGGGCGCTCGAGACCCTCGGGGCCGTCGGAGAAAAGCTTTCGGGAGACCCATACTTCGACTACAGCGTCGGTTCCCGTCCAGCCAAAATCGCCGGGCAGCCGCCATCGGAGGGAACAACGATCCGCATCGAGGTCGA
>DASUIY010000196.1:0-2666 GCA_036279555.1 Solirubrobacterales bacterium
GAGCGGCTGCTTGCCGTGCAGGGCCAGGACCCGCGCGGTGCGCGCCTGGCGGTGCGCGTCCGCAGTGAGGGCCTAACCGCCGCCGACGTCGACCGGGCCTTGAGCGAGGAACGCTCGCTGCTGATCGCCTGGCTCAACCGCGGCACCCTGCACCTGGTCCGCGGCGAGGACTACCCGCTGCTGCAGGCGCTGACCACGCCGCCGCTGCTCACCTCTGCGAACCGGCGCCTGGCGCAGGAAGGCGTCTTACCCGACGAGGTCGAGCGTGCCCTGGAGATGATCGCGAAGGCGTTGGCGGCCGATGGGCCGCTGACCCGCCTGCAGCTACGCGAACGGCTCGACAGCGCGGGCATGCAAGCCGCCGGCAAGGCCCTGATCCACCTCTTCTTCCTGGCCAGCGTGCGCGGGATCGTCGTCCGCGGGCCGATGCTGGGCAAGGATCACGCCTACGCGCTCGTCCGCGACTGGCTCAAGCCGGCGAAGCCGGTCGACCGCGACCTCGCCCTTGCGGAGCTGGCCCGCCGCTATCTGATCGGCCACGCCCCCGCCGATGACCGCGACCTCGCGAAATGGGCCGGCCTGCCGCTGCGCGACGCCCGCGCCGGCCTCACCGCGATCGCTTCCGAGCTGGTCGAGCGCGAGGACGGCCTGGTTCACCTCGCCGCCCACCCACCCGTCGCCGAGGTCCCCGCGCCGCGCCTGATCGGCGCCTACGACCCGGTTCTGCTCGGCTGGACCTCGCGCGCGCGGATCATCGAACCGCACAACCACCTGGTCACGAACAACGGCCTCTTCCGCCCCTTCGCCATGGTCGGCGGCCGTGCCGTCGCCACCTGGAAGCTGAATCGCGGCAAGGTCACGATCGAGCCTCTCGGCGGGGTGACCAAGAAGGCGATGGCCTCGCTCGAAGCCGATGCCGTCGACGTCGAGCGGTTCATGGCCAGTTAGCCTGAACGCACACCCGCACGGACAAGGAGATGACATGGGACAGCCAGTGGTCCATTTCGAGGTCGTCGGTCGTGACGGCGAGAAACTGCAGCGCTACTACGCCGAGCTCTTCGACTGGGACGTCAACGCCGACAACGAGATGAAGTACGGCCTCGTCGACCGCGAGGCCAACAGCAACGCCGAAGGCATCGGCCTCGGCGGCGGCATCGGCCAGGGCCCCGAGGGCTACGACGGCCACGTCACCTTCTACGTCGAAGTCCCCAGCGTCGAGGAGGCCCTGAGCAAGGCCGAATCCCTAGGCGGCACCCGCGTGATGGGCCCCGAGACGATCATGGGCCGCATGGTCCTCGGCCAGCTCACCGACCCCGAGGGCAACGTGATCGGGCTGATCGAGGGCGGTTCTTAGTCGGCAAGCTTCGGGCTCTGCCAGGGCTGGGCGAGGCGGGCGGCTAGGTCGTCCGCCAAGCCGCCGATCGGGACCCTGGTCTGCTCCAGGGAGTCGCGGTCGCGCAAGGTGACGGTGTCGTCTTCCATCGTCTGGTGGTCGACGGTGATGCCCCAGGGGGTCCCGATCTCGTCTTGGCGGCGGTAGCGCTTGCCGATCGAGCCGCCCTCGTCGAACTCTGCGGGCATGCGGGTTCTCAGCTCGGCGAAGATCTCGCGGGCCTTCTCGGGCATGCCCTCCTTGGAGACGAGGGGGAGGATGGCGACCTTTACCGGCGCCAGGCGGGGGTGCAGGCGCAGGACGGTGCGCTGGCGACCCTCGACTTCCTCGACGTCGTAGGCGTCGACCAGGAAGGCGAGGGTGGCGCGGTCGGCGCCGGCCGCGGGCTCGATCACGTGCGGGACGTAGCGGTCTTTGGTCTGCTGGTCGAAGTACTCGAGCTTCTCGCCGCTGAACTTGGCGTGCTGGGTGAGGTCGAAGTCGCCGCGGTTGGCAATCCCCTCGAGCTCCGACCAGCCGATCGGGAAGAGGTACTCGACGTCGCTGGTGCCCGAGGAGTAGTGGGAGAGCTCGTCGGCGTCGTGCGGGCGGACCCGGAGGAAGTCGGGGCGGATGCCGAGGTCGGTGTACCAGCGCTCGCGCTCGGCGATCCAGGTCCGGTACCACTGCTCGGCCTGGTCGGGCGGGACGAAGAACTCCATCTCCATCTGCTCGAACTCGCGGGTGCGGAAGATGAAGTTGCCGGGGGTGATCTCGTTGCGGAAGGACTTGCCGATCTGGGCGATCCCGAAGGGCGGCTTCTTGCGGGCGAAGCCGAGCACGTTCTTGAAGTTGATGAAGATGCCCTGGGCGGTCTCCGGGCGCAGGTAAACGGTCGAGCCCTCCTCGGCGACCGGGCCGACGTGGGTTTCGAACATCAGGTTGAACTGGCGCGGCTCGGAGAGGTCGCCGCCGCACTCGGGGCACTTCAGCTCCGCGTTGGGGTCGCCGCCTTCGGCTTCGACCGCCTCGCGCAGGTGATCCTCGCGCCAGCGCTTCTTGCAGTCGCCGAGGCACTGGACCAGCGGGTCCGAGAAGCCGGCCAGGTGCCCGGACGCCTCCCAGACCTTCGGGCTCTGGATGATCGCCGAGTCGAGGGCGACGATGTCGTCGCGCTCCTGCAGCATCGCCTTCCACCACTCGGCCTTGACGTTGTTCTTCAGCAGCACGCCGTAGTGGCCGTAGTCGTAGGTCGAGCCGAGGCCGCCGTAGATCTCCGAGGAGGGGAAGACGA
>DASUIY010000197.1:0-4646 GCA_036279555.1 Solirubrobacterales bacterium
GCCGGCACCGCGACCGTCGCCCCCGGCGACTCCTCCGCCGCAGCGACGCTTTCGAGCGCCGGCGGCAAGGTAGTGGACCCGGGGCCCGCGGCGATCGACGTCGCGCGCCGCTTCTCGGACGCCTTCGTCCTCTACGAGACCGGGCGCAACGACGCCAAGGTCCGGGCCGCCCTCGACGCGACGGCGAGCCCGCGCCTGACCCAGGCCCTGCTACGGCGCCCCCCTCGCCTTCCCGCCAACGTCGACGTCCCCAAGGCGAAAGTGCTGAACGTGGTGCCGGGACCGCGCAGCGGCGACACCTTCACCCTCAGCGCCTCGCTGCTGCGCGTCGGCGTCACCAGCGAGCTGCGCATCGACGTCCAGCGCGATGAGGGCTCCGGCCGGTGGCAGGTCACGGACGTGCTCGGCTGATGGGGAGGCTCCGCAACATCCTGCTCGCGGCCGCGATCGCGGCCGCCCTGACCGCATCCAGCGCCGCGGCCGAGGAAACCCCGGAAGCGCTCGGCGGCCAGTCCGAAGCGGCCGCGCCGCCGGCTAGCGAAACGGCGGCACCCGCACCGATCCCCGCGCCTCCCGTCTCCAGCGGGCCGGCGGTCGAACAGGGCGACACGCTGGCGCCGTCCGTCGCGGACCCGAAGCCCGGCCCCACCGGCGGCACCGCTCCGGGCAGGACCCCCGATCCGCCGGAGACCGACCCGACCCCTTCGCCCGAGCCCGACGGTGGCGCCACGGCGCCCGTCGCCCCCGGCGAGATGTTCGCGATCCCCTCGATCCCCAGCTCGAGCTGCGCCTCCTCGGGCGTGCCGCCGGTCCTGATCCCGATCTACCAGCGGGCCGCCGCGACATACGAGCTGGGCCCCCAGGGCGCCGCGGTCCTGGCCGGGATCAACGAGATCGAGACCGCCTTCGGCACCAACCTCAACGTCTCCTCGGCCGGCGCGATGGGCTGGATGCAGTTCATCCCCTCCAGCTGGGATGCCTACGGCGTCGACGCCAACGGCGACGGGGTCGCCGACCCCTACAACCCCGAAGACGCGATCTTCGCCGCCGCCAACTACCTGAGCGCGGCGGGAATGCCCGAGGACACTTACGGCGCGATCTTCGCCTACAACCACGCCGACTGGTACGTCGCCGACGTCCTGGCCAATGCCGCCTGTTACAGCGGCATCGTCAGCGCCGGCGCCTTCTCGCTGCAGCCGCAGCTGCAGGAACTGGACTGCCGGCTGCCGGCGGCGTGGCGCAAGAAGGTCCCCGCGAACTACCTCCACGCCTTCGAGGACGCGTCCACCCGCTATGGCCTCGGCCGCCGCGGCGTCTGGGCCCTGGCCGCGATCGCGCGCCTGGAGTCGAACTTCGGCGCCGGGATGGACTCCGAGCAGCTGAGCAGCTTCGGCCCGCTGGGCCTCGACCCGACCGAGTGGCAGCGCTACGCCGTCGACGGCAACGAAGACGGGCGCATCGTCCGCGCCAGCCCGGCCGACTCGGCGGCGGCGATGGCGCGGCTGATCTGGTCGCGCGGCGACCTGCGCGCAGGTGTCTTCACCCACAACCAGGCCGCCTGGTACGTCGAGGCCGTCCTCGCCGAGGCCGAGGTCCTCGAGGGCGAGTGCGTCGTCACCCCGGTCGAGTGGACGCTGTCGCTGCCCAACGCTGTGATCGCACCGATCGACTGGAACAACCTCACCCTCTCCAACGAGCTCGAGCTGCACGACCTCACCAGCGGCGCGGTCGACCCCCGCATCGTCGGCCTGATCGGGGCGATCACCCAGGACCATCAGCTGACGATCTCCTCGCTGCGCTCCGACCACTCGATGTACACGGTCGAAGGGGGCATCTCCAACCACTACTACGGACGGGCGATGGACATCGCCGCAGTCGACGGCGTCTCCTGCACCGACACCACGGTCGACGGCCCCTGCGCCGAACTCGCCCGCACGCTGGCCTACCTGCCCGCCCCGGCCCACCCCACGGAGCTCATCTACTGCTTCGACGTCGACGGCCCGGGCCCGGCGTTTGCCAGGTCTGACCACTGCGATCACATTCACGCGGGCTACGACGGCTAGAGCCCCGGGATGGGGTCGGGGTCCTTCCCCAGGCCGCTTCGCGGGAGTTCCTGGGGAAGGACCCCGACCCCTTCCCCAACCTTGTCCGCGTCGCGTAACGTAGGGTCGAGTTCTGCCGAGCTGCCGAGAGGAGACCGTCGATGCCGACTTACGTGATGCTTACGAATTTGACTGCCGAGGGAGTGAGGACGCTGAAGAACAATCCCGGCAGGGTGGCCGAGGTGAACAAGGAGGTCGAACAGATCGGGGCCAAGGTGGTGGCTCAGTACGCGACGCTGGGCCAGTACGACTTCGTCACGGTCGTCGAGGCGCCGGATGAGAAGACGATGGCGAAGATTTCCGTCGAGCTTGGGTCGCGCGGGACGATGACGAGCCAGACGCTGGCGGCGATGCCGGCCGACGAGCTGGCTGGCTCGCTTTAGAGATTTGAAGATCCTGGTCGTAGGGGGCGGGGGGCGCGAGCACGCGATCGTGCGGGCGCTGGCTCGGTCTGCTCATGCGCCCGAGCTGCTCTGCGCGCCGGGCAACGCGGGGATCGCAGCGGACGCCGAGTGCCTGCCCGGCGTCGCGGCCGACGACGTCGAGGCGATCGTCGCGGCGGCGAGCGAGCGCGGCGTCGACCTGGTCGTGGTCGGCCCGGAGGCCGCCCTGGTGGCGGGCGTCGTCGACGCGCTCGAGGACGCCGGGGTGCCGGCCTTCGGTCCCAGCGCGGCGGCGGCGGAGCTGGAGGGCTCGAAGGCCTTCGCCAAGGAGCTGATGGCCGAGGCCGGGGTGCCGACCGCCGGGCACGTGCTGCTGCGCAGCCACGAGGAGGCGGTCGAGCAAATCGGCCGCACCGCCTTCCCCACGGTGCTCAAGGCCGACGGCCTGGCCGCGGGCAAGGGCGTGATCGTCTGCCAGAGCGAAACCGAGGCGCGCGAGGCGGCCAACGTCTTCTTCACCGAGCAGCGCTTCGGCGAGACGACGGTCGTGCTGGAGGAGTTCCTCGAGGGTGAGGAGCTCTCGCTGCTGGCCCTCTGCGACGGCGAGAACGTCGTGCCGCTGGCGCCTGCCCAGGACTACAAGCGGATCTTCGACGGGGACGAGGGGCCGAACACCGGCGGCATGGGCAGCTACTCGCCGGTGCCCGGCTTCGGCCCGGCCGAGGTCGAGGAGATCGTCGACGCGGTCCACCGCCCGATCGTCGCGGCGATGGCGCGTCGCGGCCGCCCCTTCCACGGCGTCCTCTACGCGGGCCTGATGATCGGGCCCGAGGGCCCCAAGGTGCTGGAGTTCAACACCCGCTTCGGCGACCCCGAGACGCAGGCGGTGCTGCCGCGGCTGCGCTCGGACCTGGTCGACCTCTGCCTCGCCGCACGCGAGCCCGGCGGCCTGGCGGGGGCGGAGGCGGAGTTCGCCGGCGACTGGGCCGTGACCCTGGTGCTCGCCTCGGCGGGCTATCCCGAGTCGTCCTCGAAGGGCGACGCGATCCGCGGCCTCGAGGCCGCCGCCGAGCTGACCGAGATCACGCACGCCGGGACCGCGGCTCGCGACGGCGAGATCGTCACCGCCGGGGGGCGCGTGCTCAACGTGACCGCGCTGGGGGCGACGCCGGCCGAGGCCCGCGATCGTGCATACGATGCCGCCAGCCGGATCGAGTTCGACGGGATGCAGATGCGATCGGACATCGCAGCCCGGGCGGTCGACCGCGTCGCCAGCTAGCCAGCCACAGAGAGGAAGAGATGAGCGAGATCTCAGAGGAGCCCCAGCCCAGCGGATCGACCGCGCCGGAGGTCGAGGAGGCGTTCGAGGAGATCGACGTCGACGAGCCGCTGGTCGGGATCATCATGGGCTCGAAGAACGACATGCCGAAGATGGAAGCCGCAGGCGCTGCTCTCGACGAGGCCGGGATCAGCCACGAGATGCGCGTGATGAGCGCCCACCGCGATCCCGAGCTGGTCCGCGAGTACTGCACCAACGCGCGGATGCGCGGGCTGAAAGTGATCATCGCCGGCGCCGGGATGTCGGCGGCGCTGCCCGGCGTCGCCGCCGCGCACAGCGACCTGCCGGTGATCGGCGTGCCGATCCTGGGCAAGAGCCTCGGCGGCCTCGACGCCCTGCTCTCGGCAGTGCAGATGCCCCCGGGCATCCCAGTTGCGTGCGTGGCGATCGACGGGGCGAAAAACGCCGGGATTCTCGCGGCGCGGATCATCAACGCATGAACCCGAGCCGCCCGGCGCGCGGGTCCTGTCGCGGGGGAAGGGGGGGCGCTGCGGGCGGACGCACAGCGTCCGTCCTCGACCCCCCCAACCCCCACGCCACCCGCGCGAGAGGCGGTGTCGGGTGATTTCGAGATACACACGGCCTGAGATTGGCGAGGTTTGGTCGGCGCAGCGGAAGCTGGAGTGCTGGCTGGAAGTGGAGCTGGCGGCGACGGAGGCCTGGGCCGAGGAGGGGGTTGTGCCGAGGGAGGCCGCCGAAGCTTGTAGGGCAAAGGCTTCCTTTTCCGTCGAGGCGGTCAACGAGCGGGAGAAGGTGACCGACCATGACGTGGCGGCGTTCGTGGATGTGGTCGCCGAGTCGGTGGGCGAGCACGGGCGGTGG
>DASUIY010000198.1:0-5779 GCA_036279555.1 Solirubrobacterales bacterium
CCGACCACCGCGATCGTGTAGCGGTAGCGCTCGAGCACGTCGTAGTCGCGCAGGAACTGGATCGTGAGGGCGAAGAGGACGAGCCCGAGCACGAACCAGTTGGCCTGGTCGCGGGCGAGGTCGGGGTCGATCCGGTAGATCATCACCAGGCCGAACGCGGTCAGCAGCGCGACCAGGGGGAAGAGGTAGGGGTCGGCGTCGGGGAGCCGGACGCGCAGGTAGAGGTGGGCGGCCAGGCAGACCGCGAGGAAGTAGGCGCCGTAGACGAGGCTGGCGTCGTCGATCCGGGCGCCCTCCTGGGCGAAGACCGCGGCGAAGCCCGCGGTGAGCAGCAGGGCGACCGGGACGAGCGCGGTCAGCTCCCGGTTCCTCGCGCTCATCGAGCCCCTTGGGACTCTTCGACGTCTTCGATCAGCGAGACCGCGTCGGCGCGGGATCGCAGGTCGTGCCCGGTGACGGCGGCGCGGCGGCGCGGCGGCAGCGACCCGGTCTGGACCGGGCTCGCGTAACGCTCGTCGTAGAGGGAGATCCCAAAGGGGAGCTCGTACGGCAGGCCGCGGTAGAGGGCGACTCGCCCGCCGTCGTCGGTGCCGAGGAACCAGACCTGGCGGTTCCCGTACCAGGCGCCGAAGGCGAGCGCTCCGAGGATCACGAGGACAGCCAGTGCCGAGGCCGCCCGGCGCAGACGGGGGCGCGGCGGCTTGGCCGCCAGTGCCTCGCGGCGCTCCCGCGCCGCCGCGGCGGCGGCGCGGCGGCGCACCTCGGTCGCGGTCAGCCCCGCCTCCTCCGCGCTCGGCCCGATCAGGGTCGCGTCCTCGGGACGGCGCTGGGGCGCGGCGGCGTCCTCGAGCCGGAAGGCGAGGGCGGTGATGTTGTCGCGCCCGCCCGCGCGGTTGGCTTCGTCGACGAGGGCGCGGACGGCTGCCTGCATCGTCGTCGCCCCCCCGAGCAGCTTCGCGATCTGGGCCTCCCCCAGCATCGTCGTCAACCCATCCGAGCAGATCAGGAAGACGTCGCCCGGCCCGGCGGACACCGTGTGCACGTCCGGCTCGACCTCCGGCTCGGGACCGAGCGCCCGGGTGATGATCGAGCGCTGCGGGTGGTCCTCGGCCTGCGCGTCGGTGAGCTGGCCCTTGCGACGCATCTCCTCGACCAGGGAGTGATCGCGGGTGAGCTGGTCGAGGCTCCCGCCGCGCAGGCGGTAGGCGCGGCTGTCGCCGACGTGCCCGATCGCCACCTCCTCGCGCTCGGCATTGACGATCGCAGCCGTCAGGGTCGTCCCCATCCCGGCCCGTGAGGGGTCTTCGCGGGCGAGGTCGTGGATGCGCCGGTTGGCCGCGAGGATCGTCTCGCGCAGGACCTGCTCGGCCGGGCCGTCCGGAAGGTCGATGTCGAAGGCGTCGGCGGCGGCGCGGGAGGCGACCTCGCCGGCCTGCGCACCCCCCATCCCGTCGGCGACGACGAAGATCGGCGGGCGGACGAAGAAGGAGTCCTCGTTGGCGTTGCGCTGGCGGCCGGTGTCGGTGCGGAAGGCCTGGTCGTCGATGCGCAGCATCAGCCGGCCTCGTACCTGAGCTCGGTGTCGCCGATCCTGACCACGTCGCCGTCGATCAGCTCCGCTTCGCCGCTGAGGGTCGCGTCGTTGAGCTGGGTCCCGTTGGTCGAGTTCATGTCCTCGATGTAGGTACGGCCGTCGCGACTGAAGATCCTGGCGTGCACGCCGGAGGCATAGCGGTCGTCGATCCGCACGTCCGCGCCGGCCGAGCGGCCGATCGAGAGCCCGCCGATCAGGTCGAAGCGCTCGCCGGGCTCGAGGCCTCCGCCGCGCTCGGCGACCAGCCAGACGTCGGGGCCCGCCCGCGGCGCGGCTCCGGGGACCTGATGGAAGCCGGTCGCGTCAGCCGCCGGTGTCGCCGTGCGCCGCACGTCCTTCAGCGCGTTGCGGCCGATCCAGAGCAGGAAGAGGTAGAGGACGGCGAGGAAGCCGAACTTGAGGGCGACTGAGATCGGCTCGTAGTCCACGCGGCCTACTGCTCGATGTCGAACAGGAAGGTCGTGGTGCCTACGGTGACCTGGTCGCCCGGGCTGAGGCGAGCCGAGGAGACCCGGCGCCCGTTCACCTTGATGCCGTTGGTGGACCCCAGGTCGGCGATCGTCCAGTCGCCGGTCTGCGAGCGGCGCAGCTCGGCGTGGCGCCGCGACACGTTGGGGTCGCCGAGCACGCACTCCGCCTCCTTCGAGCGGCCGATCGTGGCCCGCGGCCCGTCCAGCACATAGCGGCGGTCCCCCAGGGAGACGATGGCGCGGGTCGCCACCAGCACCTGGGCTCGCTGCTCGGGGCTCTTCGGCGGGGCGGCCTCCTGCTTCACCGCCGAGTAGACCATCGTGTGGCCCTCCTCTCCCTGGCGGGGCGCCTCCCCCTCGTGCGCGGGCGGCTTGACCAGCCGCGTCTGGATCCCGAACTCGCCCAGCCGCAGGCGCTCGTCGGTCTTGAACTCGACCGCCGGCCGGGTCAGCAGGTCGTAACTGCGGCGCCGGGCGTGCTCCAGCAGGTAGCCGGAGAGCTCCTGCTCCAGGGAGCGCTCGTAGCCCTCGAGCTTGGCCCGGTCCCTGCTAGAGAGGTAGACGGTGTACTCGTTGGGCACGTAGACGCGGGCGACTCCGGCCGTCTTGTGGGAGTCCATCTCCTTCGCCAGCTTGCGGGCCAGCTCGACCGGCTGAACCTCGGAGCTGAAAGCACGGCTGAAGACCCCCTCGACGAGGCCTTCGATCCGACTCTCAAGATTGCGTAGAACGCTGATCGGTAGCTCCTTCTCACGGGCCTGGCGGCCAGCTGGGCCCAGGGAGGCTGGGCTGAAATCCTACGGGAGCAGGACGCCGTGACCGGCGGCGAGCCAGGCTCCCAAGACCGCGGCGGCGGCAACCGCGGCGAGGCGCAGGGGCAGCGAGCGTTCCCGCCGCGGGGGCCGCTCGGCCAGGCGGTCGAGCGTTCCCTCGATCGCCTCCCCCAGCTCCTCCAGCGAGGGACGCCTGCCGGGGCGGGGCTCCAGGCAGGCATCGACGGCGTCGGACAGCTCGCGGGGAAGGTCCGGACGCAGCCGGCGCAGGGGCCGGTGGCGGCCGCCGATCGCGCGGGCGGTGGCGGCGGGGGTGGAGCGCCGGTTCGGGTTCTCGCCGCTCCAGCACTCGTACAGCACCAGCGCCAGCGAGTAGACGTCGGCCTCGGGGCCGGCGTCGCGGCCCTCCGCCTGCTCGGGCGCCATGTAGGCGAGGGTGCCGACCACGTCGCCCGGCGCGGTCAGGGCGGTGGCGCCGGCGAGGCGGGCGACGCCGAAGTCCATCAGCTTTGCGCGCGGCTCCCCGTCCTCGGTGACGAGGACGTTCTGGGGCTTGATGTCGCGGTGGACGACGGCGCGGCAGTGGGCGTGGTCGAGCGCCTCGCAGAGGTCGGCGCCGATCTCCCCCACCTCGCGGTCGCTGAGCTCGCCGTCGCGGCTGAGCTGCGCCAGCGTCGAGCCGTCGACGAGCTCGGTGACGAGCAGCGCGTTGCCGTCCTCCTCGCCCATCTCGTAGAGGGTGACGATGCCCGGGTGGTTCAGCCTCGCTGCCGCCTGCGCCTCGCGCAGCACTCGCTGGGAGCCTCGCGAGCCGGTCGATTCGATCGCCTTGACCGCGACCGGGCGCTCGAGGCGGCCATCCCAGGCCTCGTAGACCGTGCCGAAGCCGCCGCTGCCGATGCGGCGCTCGATCAGGAACCGGTTGAGGACGAGTGTGCCGACCAAGTCATTCCCGGGTTCGCCGCGCAGGACAGCACTCCTGCGCGGCGAAGAAACTGGCAGCGGCGCTTGGGAAACGCGGTGTTTGCTGCGCTTCTTGGCGCGACGACCACGGCAGCGTTCATACTCCCGCCCCAGCCAACCAGCCTTTGGAGAGCCAAATTCCCTTGGAGGATTCCCCCGCAAACCGACCGGGACGCCGGCCACGGCCACCGCGCCGGCCCGAACGGCAGCAGATCCTGATCCGCCGCGGCCTTGCCCTTGGCGGCGGCCTGCTGGTCCTGATCCTGCTGGTCCTCGGCGTCAAGGGCTGCCTCGACGCGCGCAAGGACCGGGCGTTGAGCGACTACGCGCGCGACGTCACCCAGATCGTCGAAGAGACCGACCAGACGAGCAAATCGCTCTTCGACAAGCTCGACGATCCGGGCAGCCTCTCCGTCACCGACTTCATCGGCCAGGTCGATGCCGACCGCAGCGCCATGGACAACTACGCGAGCCGGGTCGACGGCCTGGACGCGCCCGGCGACATGGGCGACGCCCAGGACACGCTCGAGCTGGTCTACGTGCTCCGCAGCAGCGCGATGAACGAAATCGCCGACCAGATCAGCACCGCGCTCGGCGACGTCGGCTCGGAGAAAGCGACGGCGATCATCGCCAAGCAGATGCAGACGCTCGCCGCGAGCGACGTCCTCTACGCAGCGGTCGTGCGCCCGGAAATCAACGCCGTCCTCGCCGACAACGGGATCGGGGGGAGCGACGTGCCGAAGAGCGTCTTCGTCCCCGACGGGACGGCCTGGCTCGACGAAGAGGAAGTGAGCGCCGCGCTCGGTTCGGTCAGCGGAGCGACCGGTGCGTCGACCCCGGGGGTGCATGGCCTGGGCCTGATCGGCACCAGCGTCAACGAAACCGAACTCTCAGCCGAATCGACCACCTCGGTCCTCGGCGAAGGAACGCCCGAAGTCGAAGTCGAAGTTCAGAATCAGGGCGAATCGACCGAGAACGGGATCGACGTCTCGGTCACCGTCAGCGGCGGCACCACGCTCTCGGGAACGATCGACAGCCTCGGGGCGGGGGAAACGGGGAGCGTCTCGATCCCGCTGACGTCGACTCCGAAGGGAGAATCGACGCTCGAAGTCAACGTCGACACCGTGCCCGGCGAGCAGCTCTCCGACAACAACGAAGCCAGCTACTCGATCACCTTCGAATAGGGGTTCCAGTGCGGATCGCCTACCTGGGGCCGGCGGGGACCTTCACCGAGGACGCCCTGCGCGAGGCGATCGAGCCGGGCGCGACGTTCGAGCCGCTGCGGACGCCGACCGTGCACGACGCCATCCTCGCCGTCGAGCGCGGAGAGGCCGACCGGGCCCTGGTCCCGTTCGAGAACTCGATCGAGGGCTCCGTGCGCAGCACCCTCGACACCCTCGCCTTCGACACGGAGGGAGTGACGATCGTTGGCGAGCACGACTTCTCGGTGCGGGCGCAGCTGATCGCCCGCGAGGAGATCGGGCTCGACAAGGTCACGGCCGTCCTCTCCCATCCCCAGCCGCTCGCCCAGTGCGCCCGCTTCCTGCGCGAGAGCCTGCCCGGCGCCGAGCGGCGCAGCGTCGACAGCACGGCCGAGGCGGTGAGGCAGGTCGCCGAGTCGAACAAGCCCTGGGCGGCGATCGGCGCCCGCTCGGCCGCCGAGCTCTATGGCTGCACGATCCTCCGCGAGAACGTGGAGGACGAGGCCAACAACGTCACCCGCTTCGTCTGGATCGCACCTGCAGGCACCAAACCGATCGGAGAGGGCCCCTGGAAGACATCGCTCGTCTTCTCGGAGCTGGGCGAGGACCACCCCGGCGCCCTGGTCGAGGCCCTGCAGGAGTTCTCCTCCCGCGCCGTCAACCTCACCCGCATCGAGTCCCGCCCCCTGCGCAGCGGCCTGGGCCGCTACATGTTCTTCTGCGATCTGGAGGGCCGGGACACAGGCCAAGCTGTAGCTGAGGCCATCGCGGCGCTTC
>DASUIY010000199.1:0-5332 GCA_036279555.1 Solirubrobacterales bacterium
GAGGAGGTCTGCTCCGGGCGGACCGGCCACGCCGAGGCGGTGCTGGTCGCCTTCGACCCGAAGAAGATCAGCTACGCCGACCTGCTGAAGGTCTTCTTCGAGGAGCACGACCCGACGCAGGGGATGCGCCAGGGCAACGACGTCGGGACCCAGTACCGGTCCGGCATCTACTTCGTCAACGACGACCAGAAGGCGACCGCGGAGATGGTCCGCGACGCCTACGAGGCGGAGCTGAAGGCGGCCGGGCGCGAGTCGATCACGACCGAGGTCGAGCCCGCCGGGCCCTTCTACTACGCCGAGGACTACCACCAGCAGTACTTGCACAAGGTGCCGAACGGCTACTGCGGCCTCGCCGGCACCGGCGTCTCCTGTCGCATCCCGGCCGCGGCCTCGTAAGCCGGACGCCCGCCCGGCTCGGCGAATAGCATCCCGCGCCGGTGACGCCCTCCTTCGGCTCCTACATCGGCGGCTGCCTGGCGACAATCGGCATCGCCGGCGCGCTCGGCCTCGGCGGCTATTGGCTGCGCCGCTGGATCGTGCCCGAATTCTCCGGCGCCCTCGCCCGCCTCGCGGACGCGACGATCGCCACCGCGCTGCTGATCGCGGCCCTGCAGCTGCTCGGGACGCTGAGCATCCTCACCCTCGGCTGGACGATCGTCGGCTGCATCGGCACCGGCCTCGGCGCGGCGCTGCTGGGCTGGTGGATGTCTCCCGCGGAGAGGCGCGAGGTCTCGGCGCCGCAGGTGCAGGCGATGGCCCTGCTGATCGCGCTCGGGGTCGCCTCCTGGGTCGTCGCCGAGTGGACCTTCCCCTCGATGGGGAGCCTCGACTACGGCATGTTCGGCGGCGACACGACCTGGTACCACATGCCCTTCTCGGGGAGGATCGCGCAGGAGGGGTCGATCGTCCACCTCCACTTCACCGACCCGCTGCGGCTCGCCGCCTGGTTCTACCCAGGCAGCTCGGAGCTGATCCACGGCGCCGGGATCGTCCTCTTCAAGACCGACTGGCTCTCGCCGCTGATCAACCTGATCTGGCTCTCGATCGCGCTGCTCGCCGCCTGGTGCGTGGGGCGCCCGTACAAGGTGGGGCCGGCGACCCTGGTGGCCGCGGCGCTGGTCTTCTCGGCCGGGGTGATGATCGAAACCCAGCCGGGCGAGGGGCGCAACGACATCATGGGCCTCGCCTTCCTGCTCGCCTTCGCCGCCTTCCTGATCAACGGGCACCAGCGCCGCGCGCCCGACGCCGGGGCGGTGCAGGACGCGCCCGAGCGCGACGCGCCGCTGCTCGACAAGGGGCCGCTGATCGTCGCCGGGATCGCGGCCGGGATCGCGATCTCGGTGAAGCTGCCGCTGCTGGCGCCTGTCGGCGCGATCGCGGTCGGGATGGTCGTCGTCAGCGGCGCCGGGCGCAGGCTGATGACCGCGGCGGCGATCGGCATCCCCGCCTTCCTCGTCGGCGGCTACTGGTACGTGCGGGCGGCGATCCACACCGGCGGCAACCCGATCCCGCAGATCGGCTGGGGGCCGCTGAACCTGCCTCGTCCCGACCAGATGCCGCTCGACCCGCGACCGCGCTTCGCCGTCGCCGATTACCTGACCGAGCCGACGATCTACCGCAAGTGGTTCTTCCCCCAGCTCGACAACGCGCTCGGGCCGCTCTGGCCGCTGATCCTGATCGTCGCCGTGGCGGCGGCCGTCTACATCACCGTCCGCTCGCGGAACAAGATCCTGCGGGTGCTCGCCGCCGCCTCGCTGCTCACGGCCGCGGTCTACATCGTCACGCCGCTGACCGCCGCCGGCCAGGAGGGCTCGCCGACCGGGTTCTTCACCAACACCCGCTACCTGATGCCGGGCCTGCTCCTCGCCCTGACCCTGCTGCCGATCGCGCGGCCGCGGCGGGCGCCCGACAGCCGCGCCTGGCAGACGCTGCTCTTCCTCACCGGGGTCTACGCGATCACGGTGCTGACCACGCCCCGCTGGTACCCGGGCTACATCGTCGCCACCGTCTTCCTCACCCTGGCCCTGGTCTGGGTGCCGGCGGCGCTGGCGATGTCGCGGTCGCGGCGTGGGGTGGGGCGGGGATCGATCGCGCTCGTCGCGGCAGCGGTAGTCCTGCTCGCCGTCGTCCTCGGCCGCGCCCAGGAGGTCCAGTACTACAAGCAGCACTACACCCGGGTCCTGCCCTTCCTCGGGGAAGGCGGACCGCGCGAAGCGTATTCGCTCTCCCACGGCCTGCAAGACAAGCGGATCGGCATCGCCGGCTCGGGGGAGATCTTCTTCGGCCAGTACGGCTTCTTCGGCCGCGACCTCGACAACTACGTCCAGTACATCGGCGAAGAGGGCCCGGATGGGACCTATCGTTTGGCGACCACCTGCCGCGAGTTCCGCCGCGAGATCAACGCCGGCGACTACGACTACCTGATCATCAGTCAGTACACGCAGGACTCTGCCGACTCGCCTTACTGGTACCCGATCTACGCCTGGGTGAAGACCGACCCGGCGCTGGAAGAGGTCGTCGCCGAGCCCGAGGTGACGCCGCAGCCCGACTACGTCTTCAAGGTCAACGGCAAGCTCGACCCGGCGGGGTGCGAGGGGGTCGGCTCGGGCTGAGGGTCCGGCTGAGCTCTCAGACAGGCGCCAGGGCGTGCTCGCGGATCAGCTCCGCGGAGCGTTGCGGCCGTTCCCACCAGAACATGTGGCCGGCGCCCTCGAGCGTCTCGAGGCGGGCGTTCGGGATCGCGGCGGCGATCTCGCGGCCGTTGGCGTAGCCCAGCAGCCGGTCGGCGTCGCCGTGGATGACCAGGGTGGGAAGCGAGATCCGGTTCAGCCGGTCGTGCGTGTCGTGGGCGCCGCAGGCGCGCATCTGCTGCAGGACGACCGGCTGGGGGGCGGGAAGCTGCGAGCCCATCTCGACGAAGGCGGCGAAGCGCGAGTCGTCCTCGCGGAAGCCGGGGGAGAGGTTGATCTCCCACATCGCCCGGAAGACCTGCTCGGGCTCGCCGGAGGCGTAGGCGGTGCCGAGCATCTGCAGGTCCTCGGGCGCCATCAGCGTGCCCTCCGGGCCGCCGCAGTAGCTGCAGCCGATGGTCAGCGTGCGGATGCGCTCGGGGTGGGCGAGCGCCAGCTCCTGGGCGATCATGCCGCCCATCGAGATGCCGACCACGTGCGCGGTCTCGAGCTCCAGCGCGTCGAGCAGGGCGGCCGTGTCGGCGGCCATGTCGGCGATCGTGAAGGGCAGCTCGGCCCGGCCCGAGAGCCCCATGCCGCGGTTGTCGAAGACGATGCACTCGAAGCTCGGCTCGAGCTCGGCGAGGAAGGGCCGCCCCCAGGTCACGTGCGTGGCGCTCATCCCCTGGATCAGCACCAGCGGCTCACCCTCCCCGGAGCGGAGGTAGTGAAGCTCCGTGCCCCCTGCGTCGGCCGTCGCCATCGCCCGCGATCCTACGGCAACTGCGACACCAAGCCGCATTCCAGGGCCTATTCTGGGGCGCACCCGCCCCCGTAGCTCAGTGGACAGAGCACCGGCCTTCTAAGCCGATGGTCGCTGGTTCGAATCCAGCCGGGGGCGCTGTGTCCGCCAAGCCGCTGAGCACCGGGGGATCGCCGGTCCTCGTCCTCACCGGGCCGCCGGGGGTCGGCAAGTCGACGACCGCCGGGATCCTCGCCTTGCGTTCGCCGCGTGCCGTCCACCTCGAATCCGATGCGTTCTTCCGCTTCGTCAGCTCGGGCTACGTCGAGCCGTGGAAGCCGGAGTCGCACGAGCAGAACCGGGTGGTCATGGGCATCGTCGCCGAGGCCGCGGCCGGCTACGCGACGGCGGGGTACGAGACGATCGTCGACGGGATCCTGATTCCCGGCTGGTTCCTCGAGCCGCTTGCGGAAGCGCTGGGGGGCGCCGGCCACGCCGTTGCCTGCGCGGTGCTCCGCGCCCCGGCCTCGACCTGCGTCGCTCGGGTGCGAAGTCGCGAAGGCGTGCCGCTCGAAGCGGGCGCCGTCGAGCAGCTGTGTCGCAGCTTCGCCGACCTCGGCGGGTACGAGCGGAACGCGATCGAGCTGGACGGCGAGGAGCCCGAGGAGGTGGCCGACCTCGTCTCACGGCGCCTGGCGGACGGCCTGCTGGCGATTTGAGCGGTGACGCCCGCTAGATTTGACCCGTGGCAGAGGTTCTCTACTACGCGATTCCGGCGTTCGTGATTCTGCTCGTCGCCGAGCTGCTCTCCTTCAAGTACCTGCGCGACGACGACCTCGTCGGCTACGAGTCCAAGGACACGCGCACGAGCCTGACCATGGGTGGCGGCAACGTCGCGATCAACGCGGTCTGGAAATTCGTCGTCCTCATCGTCTACGCCGGGCTCTACGAGCTGACGCCGCTGCGGATGCCGGCCGATGCGTGGTGGACCTACGTCCTGCTCTTCTTCGCCGACGACCTCGCCTACTACTGGTTCCACCGCGTCCACCACGAGGTCCGGGTCTTCTGGGCGAGCCACGTCGTCCACCACTCCTCCCAGCACTACAACCTCTCGACGGCGCTGCGGCAGACCTGGACCCCGATGACGGCGCTGCCCTTCTGGGCGCCGCTGGCGCTGGTCGGCTTCGCGCCCTGGATGATCCTCACCCAGCTCGCGATCAGCCTGATCTACCAGTTCTGGATCCACACCGAGCGGGTGAAGAAGCTGCCGGCGCCGGTCGAGTTCATCTTCAACACGCCCTCGCACCACCGCGTGCACCACGGCGCCAACGAGGTCTACCTCGACCGCAACTACGGCGGCATCCTGATCATCTGGGACCGCATGTTCGGCACCTTCCAGGGCGAGACCGTGCGGCCCCGCTACGGGCTGACCAGGAACATCCGCACCTTCCGGCCGACCAGGGTCGCCTTCCACGAGTTCGTCGACATCGCCCGCGACGTGCGCGCGGCGACGAGCTGGCGCGACAAGCTAGGTCACATCTTCCGCGGCCCGGGCTGGTCGCCCGACGGCAGCGGTGGCGGCCCCAGGGGCTAGCCCTTCTCCCAAGCGTGACCTGAACTGGTTTGTCGTCTTATTCCGGCGGGTAGCCCTGCGGGCATGGAGCTATCAATTCTGTTGATCATCATCGGGATCGTCCTGGCGATCCTCGTCCACTACGTGCTCGGGATCATCGTGGTCCTGATCGGGCTGGCGATGCTCTTGCTGCCCCGGCTCGGCACGCGCAGGGCGTAGGTCGCGTGCGGCGGGGTGCGGATCTCCTTCGGGGAGGCCGCGCCCCGGACGCGGCCTGACAAGCTTGGTGCGATGGCGCCCTGGAAGCTGCCGCTTATCGTCGCCGCGCTCGTCGTGCCGATCGTCGCG
>DASUIY010000200.1:0-2503 GCA_036279555.1 Solirubrobacterales bacterium
GAGTTCGCCCATGAAGTACATCGGCACGACGAAGAAGACGATGAGCCAGAGCAGGCCTGGTCCCAGTAGCCAGTAGGGGACCAGGCGTTGCTTCAGGCTCACGCGATCACCCGGTCAGCACGTCTTGCCAGGCCTCGTTGACCCGTTCCAGGTCCGGCGGCGTGTTCTGGCCCGTGCAGTTGCGGGTGAACTCCTCGGTCGGGAAGACGATCTCGCTCTCCGCGAGCTCCGACCCTCGTTTTTCGAGGAGCTCCTTGACGCCCTGGACCGGCGAGATGTATTCGACGTATTCGGTTATGTCGGCCGCCACCTCCGGCCGGTAGACGAAGTCCATCCAGGCGAGCGCCGCGGCGGTGTTGGGGGCGCCAACCGGGATCACCATGTTTTCCGACCACCTCGTGCAACCCTCGGTCGGCATCCGCCATTCGGCGTTCTCGTTTTCGATCAGCGAGGCGTCGCCCGACCAGCCGATCGCGGCGACGATGTTGCCGGCGGTGAGGTCCTCGGTGTACTCGTTGCCGGTGAAGCGGCGGATCTGCCCGGAGTTGGCGGCGTCGCCGAGTTTGTCGATCGCGTCGAGCCACTGATCGGCGCTCGCCTGCGCCGGGTCGA
Organism: Solirubrobacterales bacterium; assembly: GCA_036279555.1. Lineage (GTDB taxonomy): Bacteria > Actinomycetota > Thermoleophilia > Solirubrobacterales > 70-9 > VRUE01. Next base: position 613 of record DASUIY010000200.1, read on the forward strand.
CGCCTTCGGCGAGCATCACCAGCGCCGGCGTTTCGCGCAGTTCGTCCAGCATCGTCACCTTGCCCTTGTATTTGGGGTCGAAGAGGTCGTTGACCGAGCGGATATCGGGTGCCTTGGAGGTGTCGACCCAGATCCCGGTCATGCCGCCCTGCCATGGCACCGAGAACTTGCGTTCCGGATCGAAATCCGGGCTCTCGAGGCTGGGCAACAGGGTTTTGAAGACCGTTGGCAGATCGGCGTGGTCGATCTCCTGCAGATAGCCGAGGTCATGCATCTGCTTCGCCATGTAGTCGGCGACCACGAAGATGCTGCGCCCGCCCGATTCGCCCTGTTCGAGCTGCGGCTGCAGCTTGCCGAAGAAGCCGTCGTTTGAGTTGATGTCCTCGATGTAGTCGACGCCGACGCCGGTCTCGTCTTCGAACTCGGCGACGGTCCCTTTCGGGCCCGGGTCGATGTAGCCGGGCCAGTTGGAGATCGTCAGGTTGCCGCTCACCGGGCCCGCTTCGGCCGTCGTCACCTCGTCGCTGCTGCCCCCGCCCACCGTGTCGCCGCCGCAGGCGGCGAGGCCGAGCGCGGCGGCGACCGCCGCCACCGCAACGGCAAGCGCGAACACGCCGCGCCGGTTCTTTCCTCGACCTTGCATCTCAGCCACCCTCTCTCGTCGCTTCCAGTTCGGCGTCGTCTTGTTGGCGGCGCTCCTCCGTGCCCAAGCTCGTCTCGCCTTCGTCGGAATCCCGAACCACGTGCATGTGCTCGGGCTCCCAAAAAAGCTCTACCCGCACCCCGCCCCCCGGAAGCTCCTGGCGCTCGGCCTCGCTGGCGTTCGGCACCAGCACGGTCATCCGCACCGCTTCGCCGAGGTCGACGACGATCTGCGTCGCGGTGCCGAGGTAGACCGAGCTCTCGACGACGCCCCCGACCCGCGGCAGGCCGTCGGATTGCGGCGCCCCTTCGGCCGCCGCGTCGATGCGCAGCTTCTCCGGCCGCACGACCGCGTAACAGCGCGCGCCGGTGGCCAGGCCGGCGGTGTCCGAATGCAGAGTCGGTCCCTGGTCGAGCCGCACCTCGCCTTCGCCCGTCACCGTCGCCGGCATCAGGTTCGAGACGCCGATGAAGCCGGCTACGAAGGTCGTCGCCGGGCGCTCGTAGACCTCCTCGGGGCCGGCCACCTGTTCGACCCGGCCGCGGTTCATCACCGCGATCCGGTCGCTCATCGTCAGCGCCTCCTCCTGGTCGTGGGTGACGTAGACGAAGGTGATCCCCACCTCGCGCTGGATCCGCTTCAGCTCTACCTGCAGGCCCTTGCGCAGCTTCAGGTCGAGGGCCCCGAGCGGCTCGTCGAGCAACAGCACCTTGGGCAGGTTGACCAGAGCCCGCGCCAGCGCCACCCGCTGCTGCATGCCGCCGGAGAGCTGCGCCGGCCGGCGCCTCGCCTCGTTCGCGAGGCCGACCCGCTCCAGCTCCGCCGCGACCCGCTTGCGTATGTCCTCCTTCGGCACGCGCTTGCGCTTCAGCCCGAAGGCGACGTTGTCCTCGACGCTGAGGTGGGGGAAGAGGGCGTAGCTCTGGAAGACCGTGTTGGTCGGGCGCTTGTGGGGGGGAAGCCCGGCGACGCCGGCCCCCTCGATGCGGATCTCGCCGGCGTCGGGCTGCTCGAAGCCGGCGATCATCCGCAGCGTCGTCGTCTTGCCGCAGCCGCTCGGGCCGAGCAGGGTGAAGAACTCCCCGGAGGCAAGATCGAGGTCGAGCCCGTCGACGGCGACGAGCTCGCCGAAGCGCTTGGTCACGCCCCGGAGCTCGACGCTGGGAGTACCGGTCACGATCCCTCTCTACCCACGGACGCCAGATTGGAGCACTCTTAGAAGTTAGCGCTACGGACGAGTGAAGAATG
>DASUIY010000201.1:0-2960 GCA_036279555.1 Solirubrobacterales bacterium
CGTCTGGCCGTGGCGACCGATCAGGAGCGCCATGTCGTCGTCCTCGGGCCCGCTGCCCAGGATATCCACGTACATCGTTCCGTCTTCGAGGTTCGGCTCGACGGTGCCCTCGATACCCATCCGACCCAGCAGTTCCTCGAGGAAGTCGGCCGCGATATCGGCCTGCTCGTCGAGCTCGTCCTCCGACGGCTGGTCTGGACGGCGCTTCAGGCGTACGAGGACGATGGCCTCTTGGCCGCCCATCCCCAGGAAGCTCGAGCGGGGTTCCTGGAGGATCTCGACCTCCACCTCCTGCTCGCTGACGCCGAGGCGCGTGAGCGCGACCTCGACGGCCTCCTCAACGCTCGGGCCGCTGGCCTGGATCTGTTCCACCGCTCTCCCCCGTGTCGGGTTTCGGCTTCGGCTTGCCCTTCCCGGCGGGACCTTTGCCGGTCGTGGGCTTGCCCGAGCTCGGCCGCGGGGCTCCCGGCTTGCGCTGCTGGCCGGTAGCCGGCCGGTGCCCGGTCGCCTGCTCGCGGCGCTTGCGCTCTTCCGCCGCGCGCTCCGAGAGCGAGGCGATGAACCCCCTCTTCCCAGCCTTATCCTGCTGGTTCTTCGCGGCGCGCTCCGCGAGCTGCTCGGCCGTCGGCCGGCTCTTGAGCATGAAGTACTGCTGGCCGATCTGCCACGCGTTCGACGTCGTCCAGTACAGGACCAGACCGGCGGGGAAGAAGACGCCGAAGACCCCGAACATGAGCGGCATGAACTTCATCAGCGCCTGCTGCTGCTGGCTCGCCGCACCCGGAGGGCTCGCCTGCTGCATCTGGCGCTGCTGGAAGTAGGTGGTCCCGAACATCAGGACCGCGAAGACGTAGTAGGGGATGCGGTCGACCGCGCTGTCGCCGCAGTTCACCGGGTACACGACCGGCTTGCCGTCGATCTTGATCCGGTCCCCGAGCTGGGCGTCCGGGTTGCCCGCCTGGGTTGCCGAACAGAGCAGGTTCATCCCGAGGAACGAGGTGCCGCTCGAGGGACCGGGCTCCGTCGGAACCTGATCGAGCGTGGGCGGCTGCTTGATCTCCGGGATCTGCTGCTGGATCACCCGATAGAGGGCGCTGTCGGCGGGGATGTGCACCGGGTGCTGCGGGTGGCGGACCACCGAGTACATGGCGATGAGGATCGGGAACTGCAGGAGCACCGGCCAGCAACCGGAGAAGGGGTTGACGCCGTACTCCTTGTACAGCTTCATGATCTCTTCCTGCTGTTTGGTCTTGTTCTGCTTGTACTTCTGTTGCACCGCCTTCACCTTCGGCTGGACGAGCTGCATGTGCTGCATCGAGCGGATCTGCTTGATCCCGAGCGGCAGCAAGACCAGCCGGATGACGACCGTGAGCAGGATGATGGTCACCCCGTAGTTCGGGATGAGGTCGTAGATCTGGGCGATCACCCAGCCAAGTCCGTCCAGGAGGCCCTGCCACGGCGCGAGCGCGATCACGTTCCCTCCAAAGGTATGACAGAGTCATACTCGATGCTGCGGCGCGCCGGAACATGATCGACGCCGCCAGCGGTGAAGGGACCACATCTCGCGATCCGCCAGACGGCGAGGGCGCTGCCCTTGATCGCGCCGTGGGCGCGGACGGCCTCCTCCGCGTAGTGGGAGCAGCTGGGATAGAAGCGGCATTGCCCGCCGAGCCAGCCCGAGAGCGTCACGCGGTACAGCTTGATCAGCGCCACGATCGCCAGCCGGACGGGCGCGCCCGCGGCCCAGATGACCGAGCGGAACCGGGTCACGAGGGCATCTCCTGCGCGCGCGTCAGCAACTCGTCCATCTCCGCCACCAGATCCTGCGTCTTGGCCCCGCGGATGGTCGCTCTCGCCACCCACGCGACGTCGTAACCGTCCTGCATCCGGGGGGAGAGTTCGCGCCACGCCGCCCGCATGATCCGCCGCGCCCGGTTGCGCACCACGGCACCTCCCACGCGGCGGCCTGCGACGAACGCGACCTGACCTTGACCGGGCGCGACAAAGGCTACCATCCGCGCTCCATGGAAGGGTCGGCCCTCGGCGAGGATCCGATGGACGTCCGTCGTGCCTACGCGGACAGGCGCGCGCGCCCCTTCGAGCGTCGGCGCGCGAGGATGGCCCGGCCGGCGCGGGACCGCATCCGGATCCGGAAACCGTGCGTCTTCTTGCGACGCCGGTTGTTCGGCTGGAACGTATTGGACATCGAGGCCTCTTCGGTCGGGAAACGCCGGCGAGCGCGCCGGCCGGCAGAGTCTACGGGAGCCGGGCGGCGGCGGACAAAGGCCTCTCACGCACAGAAAGACCGTCAAAAGGGCCGCTCGGCGGGGGCCTGTGGAAAACGGCGGTGCTATCATGCGGCCCGCTTCCCCCCGGCGCCCGCCCCGCTTCCCCTCGGACGCTCGTTCAGCCTTCCCCGAAGGTTTCCACACCTGTGGAAAGGCGTTGTGGATATGGCTGTCGCATCGTTCGAGGAGGCGGCCGGGCGTACCTGGTCCGACGTGCTGGACCGAGCCCGCCGCGAGCTGCCCGAGAGCTCCTTCGCCATGTGGTTCACCGGCGTGCGGGCGACGAGCCTGCATGACGGTGTGCTCGAGGTCGTTGCACCGTCCGACTACGTCCGTGACTGGCTCGCGAAGCACTACGTCGAGATGATCCAACGCGTCGCCTCGACCACCGCGGGCTCCGCGGTCCGTGTCCAGCTCACCGCCGCACCGCCCGAGGAGGCTGCGGCGCAGCGCGCCACGGTCGTCGTCGAGCCGCCGGCGCCGCCTGAGCGCCCGGCCGTTCGCGCGCAGCCGATGGGTGCACCCGGCCTCCCGTTCCCGAACTACACGTTCGAAGCGTTCGTCCCGGGCCCGTCCAATCGTTTCGCCCACGCCGCCGCGATGGCCGTCGCCGAGGCACCCCCTTCGAAGGCCTACAACCCCCTGTTCGTCTACGGGGGAGTGGGGCTCGGA
>DASUIY010000202.1:0-6694 GCA_036279555.1 Solirubrobacterales bacterium
CCGGTGAACCGCGCCTGCGCGGTCGCCGCCCTGGCGTCTTCGGCGACCCGGTCGCGCTCCGCCGCCCCCTCGGCGAAGCGGCGCAGCAGGCCGGCCAGGTCGCCGCCGGCGAGGCGCTGGCTGAGCAGCGCCGCCGCGAAGGCGTCGACCCGGGCAGAGCGCATGCGCCGTCGCCACGCCGCGATCGCGGCGGCGGTCGGCGAGCCGAGGTCCAGCTCGGCGCCGAGCCGGGCGAGCTCGACAGCCGGCGGGCCATCGAGCGAGGAGGCCGCAGCCGGCAGCGACGCGCGCAGCGATCGCCCGGCGCTGAGCGAGTCGGCGATCGCGAGGGCGACGTCGGGCAGGGCGCGCTCGACCGCACGGCGATACCGCCGGCGCCGGGCGTTCACCGCCGAGGCGGCAAGGGCCGGTCCGGCCACGGCCAGCGGCAGCGCCAGGGTCGCCCCCGCCAGGAACCAGCCGCCGCAGATCGCCGCAAAGGTGCCCAGCACCGCAAGCCGGCGCCGCTCCGGCACGGAAGGCGAGTAGCCCTCGCGGCCGGCGCGGCGCAGCGGCTCCAGGGCCGAGCGCACCCAAGCGGCAAGGGCGGGCGTGGCCAGCACCGCCTCGCGCACCCCCACCGCGGCGAGCCCTCCCGCGGCCGCGCCGGCAAGGGTGAGGGAGATGCCGGGCCCGCCGCTCATCCCCCGTCGTGGAGCTCGAGGGTGCGGACGGCGGTAGCCCCGGCCACTCGCACGACCTCGGCGATCTCGGTCACCCGCCGGGCGCCGTCGCTGCGCCGCTCGATGTGGGCGACGAGGTCGATGCCGCGCTGCACCTGCTCGGCGATCGCGCCGTGGGGCAGGCCCAGCCCAGCCATCAGGGCCAGGGTCTCCAGCCGCGCCAGGGCGTCGCCCGGAGAGTTGGCGTGGACGGTGGAGAGCGCTCCGTCGTGACCGGTGTTGAGCGCGGTCAGGAGGTCGAGCGCCTCCGGGCCGCGCACCTCCCCGATCACGATCCTGTCCGGCCGCATCCGCAGGGCGTTGCGCAACAGGTCCCGCACGGTCACCTCGCCCCTCCCCTCGACGCTCGCCGGGCGGCTCTCCAGCCGAACCACGTGCGGCTGCTGCAGGCGCAGCTCGGCCGCGTCCTCGATAGTCACCACCCGCTCCCCCGGCTCGATGAAGCTGGAGAGCGCGTTGAGCAGGGTCGTCTTGCCCGACCCGGTGCCGCCGCTGATCAGGACGCTGCGGCGGCCGGACACGACACGCTCGAGCAGGCCGGCCTGGGCCGCGGTCAGCGTGCCGAGCGCGACCAGCTCCCCCGGGCCCGGCCGGCTGGCGCCGAAGCGCCGGATCGAGAGCGCCGGCCCGTCGATCGCCAGCGGCGGGATCACGACGTTGACCCGGGAGCCATCGGCCAGGCGAGCGTCGACCATCGGGCTGAGCTCGTCGATCCGCCGGCCCAGCGGCGCCAGGATCCGCTCGATCGCGTTGCGCAGCTCCTCCTCGTCGGGAAAACCGACGCCGGCCGGCTCGATCCGGCCGCCGCGCTCGACGTAGACGCTGCCGGGGCCGTTGACCATCACCTCCTCGACCGCGGGGTCGGCGAGAAGCTCCTCGAGCGGGCCAAGGCCGATCGTGTCGCGCACGATGCGGGCCTCGACCGCGCTCCGGTCCTCGGCACCCAGCAGCGCCGCCTCCTCCTCGACCAGCTCGCGGACCTCGTCGGGCAGCGGGGCCGAGACCGAACGCCCCGCCGCGGCCTCGCCGCGGCGCCGCTCGATCAGGCGCGCGCGCAACGATGCCGCGAGCTCCTCGACATGGCGCTCGCGGGCCGCCACCTCAGCCCCTGGGCAGCAGGGTCAGCTTGCGGGCGAAGCTTTCGGCCGCGATCAGGCGCAGCGCCTGCCGCTTGGTCAGGCCCAGGGTCGCGGCCGAGGCGCCGCCTGGGCCGGGGCCGTCGGCTCCCGGGCCCAGCGCAAGAAGCGGCACCCCGGCCGCAGCCACGTAAGTGCGTCCCGAACCGGCCGCGGCCGGTTCGCTCGTCACCACGACGTCGACCTTCGTCCCGCGCGGCGATACGCCCGCCGCGAGCAGCGCTTCGGCACCGCTGACGGAGATCTCGACCGGCCGGCGGCGGGCCCCCAGCGCCGGGACACCGCGGTCGTGCCGCTTCGGTAGGCGCAGCTGCGAGGCGAGAAGGTAGGAGCCCGGCGAGATCGCCGAGACCGGGGCGAGCCCGAGCGCGTCGCGGGGCACCCCGAGCGCACCCGGGGGGACGAAGCGGGCCGGCACGCGCCGGACCTCCAGCGCGGCCGCTATCTCCTGCGGCCCGAGCGGCTCACCCGGCCGCAGGCCACCCGAGACGACCACCACCGGCCTCAGCGGGCCGTAGCCCCGGGCGATCCTCGCGCCGTAACCGTCGGCGATCGCCGCCGCGAGCCCCGCCGCGAGCAGCGCGCCGGCGAGGAAGACCGCAGCCCGCGCCCGCCTGCTCACGCCGCCCAGCCCGGATCGTCGTCGGCCAGGGGAAGCTCGAGCACGGCCAGCGACCCCGCCGCCGCCCGGCTGAGGGCGAAGCGGCCGCCGTGGGCAGACGCGACGCGGCGCACGACAGCGAGGCCGTGACCGTGGCGCCGCCGGCCGGAGAGCCGCGAGATCGCCTCCTGGGCACCGCGATCGCGCGAGCGGGGACGCGAAGCGCAGCCGGAATCCACGACGGCGATCCGGAGCAGGCCTTCGCGGCGCCGGGCGGTGAGAACGACCGTCGGCCCACCATGCTCGATCGCGTTGACGATCAGGTTGTCGATCGCCTGGGCAAGCGCGCAGCGATCCCCGTCGACGATCGCCCTGCCCGCGTTCCAGCGCAGCTCCAGCGAACCGTCGGCGAGCTTCGCCCGGGCCTGCCAGCGCGCCACCGCGGCCTGAGCCAGCGAACGCGCTTCGACCCGGCCCCAGGTGGGCGCGAGCGGACCGCCGTTGATCTCACGGTCGAGCCTTTCCAGCGCGGCCGCGGCAAGCTCCATCGGGTCCTCGCCGTCGCCCGGTGCGGCAACCGCCGGGCCCGTTGCGAGGGCAACCGCCTGCAAGGGGCGGCGCAGCTCGTGCAGTGCCTCGTTGAGGGCGCTGCGGCGCCTGCCGTTGCGCAGGCTCTGGGCGGCGACGGTCGCCGCCATCGAGATCACCAGCGGCCAGCCGGCGACTATCTGAGCCAGCTCGGTCATCCGTCGATCAGCCTGTATCCGTATCCCCAGGCGTTGATCACGAAGCGGCCGTGCTCGGGGTCGAGTTTTCGCCGCAGGCGGCTCGCATGAGAGTCGAGGGTCCGCGTGCGGGCCGGGCTCCTGAAGCCCCATACGGCCTCGAGCAGCTCGCGCTTGGCGAAGACCCGCGAGGGATCGGTCGCCAGAACGCGCAGGAGGCCGAACTCCTTGTTCGAGAGCGGCACCTCGCGCTCCCCCACCCAGACCTTGCGCCGCGCCGTGTCGACGACGATCTCGCCGACGCGGCAGGGCCCCTCACGCCCTCCCGGCCTGCGCCTCAGGACAGCGGCGATCCTCGCCCGCAGCTCGGGATAGGAGAAGGGCTTCACCACGTAGTCGTCGGCCCCGAAGTCGAGGCCGCGGACGCGGTCGGCGTCGGCGCCCCGGCCGGTGAGGACGATCACCGGCAGCCCCGGGTCGAAGCGCGACGTGATCCCGTCCGCGTCCCGGATCTCCCGCAGCACGTCGAGCCCGGAGGCATCGGGCAGGGTCAGGTCGAGCAGCAGCAGGTCTGGATGGTTGTACCGGCAGAGCCGCAGCGCGTCGGAAGCGCTGGGCGCCGGCATCACGGCGAAGCGGTCCGCCGCCAGGTGGTCGCAGAGGAGCTCGAGAGTCGGCGAATCGTCCTCGCAGACGACCAGGCTGGCGATGTCTCGTCGCTGGGGAAGCATGCCCCGTCTAAGGGCTCGGCGACAAAAACTCTCCCCCCTCGCGCGCGGGAATCTCCAGGACCGCGTGAGCGCCGCGGCGGGAAACGACGCGACGTGCGGGAACCGCGCGCCGAACGTCGAGAATCCGTTCCCCTTCGTCGAGGAAGTAGAGGTCGAGCGCGAAGCGCATGCCGAAGGTGTGGACGCTGGAGCAGCGCGGGATGAAGAGGCCGGCGCCGGCGTAGAAGCGATCGAGATGGGCGAGCCCGAGCAGGCGGCTACCAGCCCCCCTCGCAACCCGGACCTCCCGGCCGAGCACGGTCGCGACCGGGAGGTGTCGCAGGCGCAGTGCGAGACGAGGGTCCGCCATTCCGTGTCAAGGGAACGAAAGGGCATGTTTCTCCCCCTCTTTAATCTCCATCGATGGCTCCGAACGGAAAGGTCGCCGTCTTCGGCCCGCACCCGATGCTCTCGATCACGGTCGAGGCGCTGACCAGCGACGGCGGCGACGAGATCCACCTGCACGCGGCCGGGCAGGGCGTCTGGGTGGCGCGGATGGCGGCCGAGCTGGGCGCCGCACCGACCCTCTGCGGCTTCATCGGCGGCGAGACCGGGGCGGTGCTGCGGCCGCTGCTGGAGCAGATGGACGCCGAGCTGCGCCTGGTCGAGACCGGCGCCGAGAGCGGCTGCTATCTGCACGACCGCCGCAGCGGCGAGCGCGAGCCGCTGGCGCAGAGCGCCTCGCTGCCGCCGAGCAGGCACGAGATCGACGAGCTCTTCTCGAGCACCGTCGCCGCCGCGATCGACGCCGGTGTGCTGGCGCTCTGCGGCCCCTACCCGGGCGAGGCGCTGCCGCTGGAGATCTACGGCAACCTGGTCGCCGACGTGAAGGCGAACGGCACTCCCGTCGTCGTAGACCTCTCGCCGCCCCGCCTCGACAGCGCCCTGGAGGGCGGCCCGGACTTGGTCAAGATCAACGACTGGGAGCTGGCCAAATACGTCGAGGGCCCGGTCGACACCGAGGAGCGGATGCTCACCGCGGCGCGGCGCCTGCTCGAGAAGGGCGCCGGGACGGCGATCATCACCCGGGCGGAGGAGCCGGCCGTGGTCGTGCGCGAGGAGGACGCCTGGGAGCTGGTGCCGCCGCGCTTCGAGCGCGGCTCGCGCGAGGGCTGCGGCGACTCGATGATGGGCGGCCTCGCCGCCTGCATGGCAACTGGCGTCGAGTGGGAGGAGATGCTGCGGACCAGCGCCGCCGCGGGCGCCGCCAACTTCCTGCGCAGCGGCCTCGGCAGCGGCTCGCGCCAGGTCATCGAAGACCTCGCGGGCAAGGTCGAGCTCCGCCCCCTCTAGGAGGGACAGCCTCCTTAGATAGCCGGGCCGAAGGGGAGGTGCAGCTCCGCCCCCTCGACGATCGCCCGGGGCGCCGTGTCCCGCATCCACTCGAGGTGGGGCGCGACCTGCTCGAAGGCGGCCAGGCGCTCGAACGCCTCGCTCATATGGACGGGCCGGCCGCCGTGGGAGGAGTGGGCGTCGCTGCTCAGCACGTGGATCAGGCCCGCTTCCGCCAGCGACTGCATCCCGGCTGCGGTGCGGTCGCGCAGGAAGAAGTCGGCGGTCGCCTGCACCAGGGCCCCGGCGGCGATGAGGGCGGCGATCCGCTCATACATGTCGGCCGAGAGGTGGCGCTCGGGGTGGGCGATCAGCGTGCGGTGGCCGCGTTCGGCCAGGTGCGCGACCCGCCTCAGGAGGACGTCGTCCAGCGGCCCCGGCGCCGGCTCGAGCAAAATCCAGCGGCCGCTCCCCAGCGCCACCCGGCTCAGCTCCTCCTCGCCGAGATCCTCGACCGCGGTCTCCGCCACCTCGCCGCCCTGAAGCACGGCGACCGGCACGCCCTCGGCTCGCAGCCGCTCGTTCAGCGCCTCGACCCGGCTCGCCACCTCCTCGATCCGCACGTCGTGGTCGTGGCGGATGTGGGGGGTGGCGCAGATCGCCTCGATCCCGTCGTTGGCCGCCTGCCGGCCCATGCCGAGGCTGTCTCTCATGTCGAGAGACCCGTCGTCGACCCCGGGAAGGATGTGGCAGTGCAGGTCGATCAAGGTGCAAACGCTATTTCAGCGACAGGCGCGCGCAGGCATCGGGCTACGATGACCGGCATGATCCGGCACCTGCTCTCACCGGGCTAGTGGGAGTGGATCGGCTTCAACTCATGGATAAGAAAACAACCCGCAGAGGGAACTACGAGTCTGGCTCGGACTACGTGCTCGAGTACGGAGAGCTCCGCTTCGCCTTCAACGAGGAGGACTTCGGCCAGCGCGTCGAGCAGGCCGCCGTCAAGCTCGGCTTCGTCCACCAGGGCCTCAGCCCCGAGGAGCTCGACGACCTGCTCGACCTCGCGGTCAGCGGCGAGATCGCCGAGCCCAGCTCCCGCCTCGGCGAGCACATCAACGAGAACTGGGACGACCTCGTCGGCCCGGCCAACCGCAGCCTCGTTCACTGGCTGCGCCGCCTCGTCTTCCGCGGCGCCTGGCTCGACCAGCGGGTCAAGGAGGGCGAGCTCGACATCGTCTTCGACGAGCGCACCCAGACCTTCGGCTACGTCCAGCCGGACCGCAGCCAGGAGCTGATCGAGCTCTCCAAGGAGCCCTCCTGGCGCCGCATCGCTTACCGGCGTTAATCGGCGCGCCTGGCGGCACCGGACACGCCGATTAGGAACGCTCCACCGCGGCAACGACGGTGAGTGAGCCGGCGGCGCCAGCCTGGCCTGCTTCGAAGAGCTCGCGGGCCTCATCGGGGCCGG
>DASUIY010000203.1:0-6941 GCA_036279555.1 Solirubrobacterales bacterium
GTCGCGTGGCGGGTCTCCCTCTCCACTTCGGCCTCGACGGCGATCCCGGGGGCGATCTCTCCGGCCGGGTCCACCTCGAGCGCCTGGTCCTCCCCAACCCGGTAGACGTCCACGACCCGGGCCTCACCGCCCTCCCAGCGCAGCACGCCGGAATCGGCGACCTGGCCGCCGCCCTCGGCGTAGAAGGGGCTCTCCTCCAGCTTCACAAGGGCACGCCCGTCCTCGCTCTCGATGGCGGCAAGCCCGGTCGTCGCGCGCAGGGTCTCGTAGCCGACGAAGCGGGTTGGGGGCGTCTCGCCGGCAAAGGCGATCACCCGCTCGTGGCGGTCCTCCGAGCCGTGCGCGGTGGCGGCGCCGGTGCGGGCGCGCTGGCGCTGCTCCTCCATCAGCTCCTCGAAACCGCCGTCGTCGACCGAGAGCCCCTGCTCGGCAAGCAGCTCCTTGGTCAGGTCGTAGGGGAAGCCGTAGGTGTCGTGGAGCTTGAAGGCGTCCGCCGCGTCGATCCAGGAGGTCTCGGACTCCTTCGCCTCGACCACCAGGCGCTCCAGCAGCTCGCTGCCGCGCTCGAGGGTGCGGCCGAAGCTCTCCTCCTCGTCGCCGACCCAGCGCGCGATCGTCTCGCGCTCGGCCACCAGCTCCGGGTAGGCCTCGCCCATGACCTCGATCGTCCGCTCGGCGAAGCGGCCGAGCCAGGGCGCCTCGAGGCCGAGCGCGCGCCCCTGCTGGATCGCCCGGCGCATGATCCGGCGCAGGATGTAGCCGCGGTCCTCGTTCGAGGGCACGACGCCGTCGGCGATCAGGAAGGAGGCGCCGCGCGAGTGGTCGGCGACGATCCGCATCGCCCGGGTCACGGCCGCGTCCTCCCCGTAGGAGCGGCCCGACATCTCCTCGGCGAGGTCGAGCAGCGGCCGGACCAGGTCGGTCTCGAAGACCGAGGGGACGTCCTGGAGGATCGCCGCCATCCGGTCCAGGCCCATGCCGGTGTCGATGTTGCGCATCGGCAGCTCTGCCAGCGACCCGTCGGAGCCGAGGTCGTAGGTCATGAAGACGTGGTTCCAGAACTCGAGAAAGCGGTCGGTGTCGTCGCCGGGGCGCTCGCCCGGGGCGCCGAAGCCCTCGCCGCGGTCGAGGTAGAGCTCCGAGCAGGGGCCGCAGGGGCCGGTCGGGCCGGCCTGCCAGAAGTTGTCCTCGCGGCCGAGGCGGACGATCCGCTCGTCGGGCACCCCGACCCGGCGCCAGACCTCGATCGCCTCCTCGTCGGGGCCCAGCCCGAGCTCATCGTCGCCGCCGAAGACGGTTACCCAGATCCGCTCGGGGTCCATGCCAAAGCCCTGCGTGGAGAGCTCCCAGCCCCACGGGATCGACTCCTCCTTGAAGTAGTCGCCGAAGCTCCAGTTGCCGAGCATCTCGAAGAAGGTGAGGTGGCGGGCCGTGTTGCCGACCTCCTCGATGTCGGTGGTGCGAAAGCACTTCTGCACGTCGGCGAGGCGGCGGGCAGGCGGCTCCTCGCGGCCGAGGAAGTACGGCTTGAAGGGCTGCATCCCGGCCGTGGTCAGCAGCACCGAGGGATCGAGCACGGACGGGACGAGCGAGGCCGAGGGCACGATCTTGTGCCCTCGCTCCTCGAAGAAGGAGAGGTAGGTCTGGCGGATCTCGGTCGCCTTCATGGAGGGCAGAGCCTAAGGGCCAACGCTCCTGCGCTGTATCGCCGCCGCAAGCCGGAGTGGGCTGACAATCGGCGCCTCTCCACGTTCAGGGAGTGGACGGATGGTCCCCTACCCTTGACTGGATGGCCGCAGGTGCCGAAACGACGTATTGCAGATGACTCGGGGAGCTGGAGCGCAAGTCTCGTCACGGTCGGCGCTCGGCGCCAAGCTCATCTCCGACGAGCGCCTGGCGCTACGCGCGGCGCAGGGCGACGAACACGCCTTCGCGGCGATATTCGAGCGCTACGGCCAGAGCCTCTACAGGTTCTGCGCCTCGATCGTGGGCAACTCAGAGGACGCTCACGATGCGCTCCAGAACACGATGGTCAAGGTCCTGCAGGCGCTGCCCGGAGAGAGGCGGCGCATTCAGCTCCGGCCCTGGCTGTACCGGATCGCCCACAACGAGTCGGTGGAGCTGCTGCGCAGGCGCCGCGACACCAGGCCGCTCGACCCGGAGACCGCTGCGCGCGGCGGCGGCCTTGCCGACACCGCAGAGAGGAGGCAGCGCCTGCGGACGCTGCTACGCGACCTCGACGAGCTGCCCGAGCGCCAGCGCGGCGCACTCGTGATGCGCGAGCTGGCCGGCCTCGAGTTCGCCCAGATTGCCGCGGCCTTCGAAACGAGCGCCGCGGTGGCCCGCCAGGCCGTCTACGAGGCACGGCAGAGCCTGCAACGCCTGGAAGCGGGGCGTGAGATGAGCTGCGCCGAGGTGACGCGGCAGCTCTCCGACGAAGACGGGAGGACGGCGCGCAGGCGCGAGCTCCAGGCGCACCTGCGGGCCTGCCCACGGTGCCGCGCGTTCGCCGGAGCGATCGAGTCCCGGCGCGAGGACTTCGCCGCGCTCGCACCCCTGCCCGCCGTCGCCGTCGCCGGCATCCTCCACGCCGCCCTCGGCGGCGCTGGGGGCGGGGCTTCGGCCGCGGGTGCGACCGCCGCCACGGGCGCTGGGGCGACCATCGCGGGCTCGGGTGCCACGGGTGGCGCCGCGCTCGCCGGAGTGGGGAAAGTCGCCGCGACCTCCGCCCTCGTCAAATCCGTCGCCACGGTTGCGGTTGTCGCGACGGTGGGGGTGACCGCAGCGGACCGCGGCGGCCTGATCGACGCCCGCCTCCCCGGCGGCGATACCGATCCCCCCGCCGCGAAGCGGCTCCCGGTCGTTCCCGCCACCCCTGCCGCCGGCGAAGCCGAGGCCGGACAGGCCGGCGGCGACGATGCCGGGCGCGAGGCCGGGAAGCCGCCCGCCCGTTCTGAGCACGCCGGTGCGGTCCCGGGCGGTGACCCCAGGGGCAAGGGCACTGGACATGCGACACCGCCGCAGGCTGGAGCCGCACCAGCCGCGGCGCACGGCAGGGAAACCGCCACCGCGCGCCGGGGAGGCGCGGGCGCCCGTCGCGGTGGCCGCTCGACCGCGCGCCGATCCCATCCTTCGCGCGGAGCGAGCCAGACCGAGCACGGACGCGGACAACCCGGACACAGCCCGGAAAAGCGCCAAAACGCCGTTCCACCTCCCCAGCCGGAACCACAGCAGCCCGCCCCAAAGGGCAACGGCAGCCAAGCCGCCCCGCAGGCGAGCAAGGGCCAGCCGCCGGCCGAGACGGGGGGAGGCGAAGTCGAAGCGGCGAAAACAGGCGCGGAAGGTAATCCCTGACAAGCGGCCCCGGGGGCCGTTTCAGGTTTCAGGTCCGAGAAAGCACCTCGAAATCTAAACGCTCGACAGTCGAATCAAGGAGGCACGATGAAGCTACGAATGAAGATCGCGCTCGCAACCTGCGCCCTGGCGCTGACGATCCCGGCGATGGCGCTCGCCAACAACGGCAACGGCAAAGGCCAGGGCGGGCCGAACTACGAAACCGCTCCGCCGCCCCCGGCGAAGGCATACGGCAAATACTGCCAGGGGGAAAGCAAGAAACACGTCAAAGGCGAGAAGGGCACCGCCTTCTCCCGTTGCGTCAAAACGGCGGCCCGCGCGGCTCGCAACGAGCACCAGACGCCTGGCCAGGTCTGCAAGGGCAAAAGCAAGAAACACGTCAAAGGCGAGAAGGGCACCGAGTTCAGCCGTTGCGTGAAGTCGATCGCCCAGCTGCGAAAAGACGAACACGAGGAAGAGCAGGAAGAACAGGCCCAGGTCTAGCTAGCTGCAGATCGTGCCGTGCCCGACGATCGCCTCGCCGGACAGCAGCACCGCTGTCTGGCCCGGTGAGATTCCGGCGAACCCCTCCCCCAGCCGGATGTCGAGCCTGGGATGCAGGCCCGTCCCCGTCGCCTCCAGAGTGGCGGGAACGGGCCGCGCCCGGTAGCGCAGGCGCACCGCGTCGACCCGGGCCCCGTCGCGGTGCAGAACCGCTTCGCGGACCCGCACGGTCTCGGCAATCAGCTCCCGGCGCGGGCCGACCGTGACGGTGTTGGCGGCCGCGTCGGTGGCGAGCACGTACATCGGCTCCTCGGCCCCGCCGCCGATGCCGCGGCGCTGGCCGACGGTGAAGTGGTGGTGGCCGCGGTGGCGGCCGACCTTGCGGCCGGAGCGGTCGACCAGGTCTCCCTCGCGCTCGCGCAGGCCGCCGTGGCGGCGCAGGAAATCGGCCTTGCCCTGGCCGGAGAGGAAGCAGAGGTCCTGGCTCTCGGGCTTGCGGGCGACGGCGAGGTCATGGCGGGCTGCGATCTCACGAACCTCGGGCTTGGTCAGCTCGGTGAGCGGGAACCGGACCTGCCGCAGCAGCTCCGGCGGCAGCGCCGCCAGCATGTAGCTCTGGTCCTTGTTGGCGTCGGACGCGGCCGCGAGCAGCGGCCCGTCCCCGTCGTCGACGATGCGGGCGTAGTGACCGGTGACGAGGTGGGTCGCGCCGACCCGCTCGGCGAGGTCGGCCATCGCCGCGATCCGCACCTCGCCGTTGCAGGCGATGCACGGGTTGGGCGTCCTCCCGTCCGCATAGCCGGAGACGAACCCGGCGACTACGCGCCGGCGGAACTCCTCCTCAAGATCCAGGGTCAGATGCGGGATCCCGAGCGAGTGGGCGAGGGAGCGGGCGCCGAGCACGGCCTCCGGGGAGCAGCACGCCTTCGCCCCGTCGGTCTGTGGGTCGGCCCAGAGCTTCAGCGTCACCCCGACCACCTCCGCCCCGCGCTCGCGCTCCAGCAGGGCAGCCACGGCGCTGTCGACCCCGCCCGACATCGCGACCAGCACCCTGTCGCCACTCGAAACGGCGAGCCGCTCCGAAGACGCTGCGGCTTGGGCGAGCGCCCGGTGCAGCGCATCCGTGGCCAGCTGCGCCGCGTGCCGCTTGGCCGGCGTCAGGCCGCCGAGCGCCTCGTCGACCTCATCCGTCCCGATCCGCGCCGCGTCCAGCACCGCCGCCCCGTCGACCATCTCCGCCACCGCCGCGGTGGCCGCCCGCGTGGCCCCGCACCCCTCGGCGTCGAAGGTGACCCGCGCGATTACACCGCCCTCGACGACGAGCGAGACCCGAGAGAGATCCCCGCAGGCAGCGCCACCGGCAGCCCCAGTGAAAGCACCGTCTTCAGCCGGTCCGACCCGGCTTCGGTCCTGCAAATAGATCTCAAAGAGCTCTCTATCCATTCCAATCTCAAAAGTATGAACCTGTCGAGGGAGGCGAGGGTGTGTGCCTGGCGAGTGCCGGACCAAGCGAGGCAAGGACGCAGGGAGCCCGAATAGCAGCGCTATTGGGGCGACCGAGGACGCCGCCTCGCGCAGCGTCCGCCACCGCCAGACGCGCGCCATCGCCGACCGAGCCAGGTTCCAAAAGAGGTTCCAGCCCGCCGGTACCGCCTCTGGCTTTGATCCCTTGAAGTAAAGGGTGGGCGCCTCCTCACGATCCCAAGGGACCGAGAGAGATCAGCTCCCGCGCCGTTTGTGTTGGGTCAAACGGTGAGACGGCTCACGTACGGGCTCGAACCTCGGAGCAACCGTACCACCGGTCGGGCGCCGAGGCGAGGGGTCAATCGTCCAGGTAGTCGTCGTCCAGGTCCAGGTTGGAGAGCAGCATCTCCGCCTCGCTCCAGTCTTCGGGCTGGACCCGGAGTGCGATGTCGCCGCGGCCGAAGCGGTCGAGTGGCCAGTCGGCGGTGAGGACCGCCTCGATGCCCCCCTCTTCAAGGGCTTGGCGCCAGGCCCGAGCCGTCCGCACGTCGACGAAGTCGCGAACAACCTCCCAGCTGTCGAAGCGGGGGTCATCGACGTGGACCGGCGTCGCACCCGGGCCGGCCCCTGGCTTGAACACGGCTCGGATCCGGCCGAAGAAGCGCATCTCGGCCTAGTGCCCGGCGAGCTTGCGCCGGTGCAGCGAGATCCCCAGCTCCTTCAGCTGCATCTCGTCGACGGGCGCCGGAGCGCCGGTGAGCAGGTCGAAGCCCGAGGCGGTCTTGGGGAAGGCGATCACGTCGCGAATCGTCTCAGCCCCGCAGAGGCGCTGCACGATGCGGTCGACGCCGTAGGCGATGCCGCCGTGCGGCGGGGCGCCATAGCGCAGCGCCTCGAGCAGGAAGCCGAAGCGCGCCTCAGCCTGCTCGGCGTCGATCCCGAGCGCGGCGAAGACAGCCTGCTGGGTGTCGGCGCGGTTGATGCGGATCGAGCCGCCGCCCAGCTCCTGCCCATTCCAGACGACGTCGTAGGCAAGGGCGCGGGCCGCGCCCGGGTCGCCGGGGTCGAACTCGCCGGCGGGAGCCGTGAACGGGTGGTGCAGCGCGTCCCAGCGCCCCTCTCCCGCGTTCCACTCCATCAGCGGCCAGTCGACGATCCAGACGAGGCGGTCCTCACCCTCGGGGATCAGGCCGAAGCGCTCGGCCAGGTCGACCCGCATCTGGCCGAGGACGGCGTCGGTGACCGGCCGCTCGTCCGCCACCAGCAGCAGCAGGTCACCCTCCTCGGCGCCGAGCCGGTCGTTGAGCACGCGCAGCTCTTCCCCGGAGAGGAACTTCGCCGTCGGCGAGCGCCATCCCTCGCCCTCGCGGAAGGCCCAGACCAGGCCCTTCGCCCCCAGCTCCTGGGCGCGCGAGATAAGCCCGTCGAGCTCGGAGCGCGGCACCTCGCGGCGGCCCGCGTTGAGCCCCCGTACCGCGCCGCCGCCCTCCAGCACCGAGCGGAAGACCTTGAACTCGGTCTCGCGCAGCGCCTCGCCGAGGTCGACCAGCTCGAGGCCGAAGCGCAGATCGGGACGGTCGGTGCCGAAGCGGTCCATCGCCTCGTCGTAGGGCATCCGCTCCATCGGCAGCTTCACGGCC
>DASUIY010000204.1:0-9737 GCA_036279555.1 Solirubrobacterales bacterium
ACCTGCTGCGCACGCACGGCGCCGCCTATGCCGGCTACGCCGCCCGCGTCGGCCGCTTCGTCCCCGGTGTGGGACTGCTGCGCAGCGCTCCCCCGGCGCGATGAGGCCTTCTTGGTGCCGAGTGGTCGATTGACCCACGCATAAGGGGGCAAATCGACCACTCAGCGCCGCGCTGCCCAAGCTGCTGGGCCGAGGCAAGCGCCGACCTCTCCGCTTCGCGCCTCACCCGAATAGCCCCCCGCTCGCGCCGAGGAAGGGCGGTGGGCATCCCCTCCCAAAACACTCCAGCGAGGCTCCCGCCGAGCGTTTTGGGAGGGGATGCCCACGGCCCTCTCCACCCTCAAAGCCAGCGGACTGCTCCCCGGGTGGATTCCGCCCCGCCGCATAGAGTTGACGGCGATGGCCGAGGACTCCCACGAGCTCTTCCTGATCGACGGCAACTCGCTCGCCTACCGGGCGTTCTTCGCCCTGCCCGAGTCGATCGGGACCAGCGACGGGCGGCCGACCAACGCGATCTACGGGCTGGCCTCGATGCTGGTCAAGATCATCGACGAGCACGCGCCGGCCGGGGTCGTCGTCGCCTGGGATGCCGGGATGTCCGGGCGCGAGGTCACCTACGACCTCTACAAGGCCCAGCGCAAACCGCGCCCGGACCTGCTGCGCGAGCAGTGGCCGCACCTGATGCCGCTGGTCGAGGCCTTCGGCTACACCAACGTCAAGGTCGAGGGCTACGAGGCCGACGACGTGATCGCCTCGCTGGTCCGCCAGGCCCGCGAGGAGGGGATCCCGGTGATGGTCGTCACCGGGGACCGCGACGCCTACCAGCTGGTCGGCGACGGCGTGCGGGTGATGAGCACCTCGCGCGGGATCACCGAGACCAAGGTCTACGACGCCGACGCCGTGGTCGAGCGCTACGGGGTGCCGCCGGAGCTGATCACCGACCTGATGGGCCTGCGCGGCGACACTTCGGACAACATCCCCGGGGTTCCCGGGATCGGCGAGAAGACGGCGACGCAGCTGCTGCAGCAGTTCGGCGACCTCGAGGGCGTGCTCGCCGCCGTCGACGAGATCTCCGGCGCGAAACGCAAGCAGAACCTGGTCGAGCACGCCGACGACGCCCGCATGTCGAAGCAGCTGGCGACGCTGCACTACGACATCGAGACAGGCGTCGATCTAGGGGCGGCGATGGGGTCCGAGCCCGATCGCGGCGCCCTGCGCGAGTTCATGCGCGAGTTCGAGCTGCGGGCGGTGATGGAGCGGCTGGAAGAAGCGCTGCCGGAGGGCGACGCCGTGCCCGGGCGCAGGGTCGAGACCGAGCTCGAGGTCGAGGCGGTCGAGGGGAAGGCCGCGGACCTGAGCGAGGGGGAGGGCCCGCTGGCCCTGGCGATCGACGGCGAGCGCTGGGCGGCCGCCGACGGCGCGCGCATCCTCACCGGCAGCTCGACCCAGGACGAGCTCGCGGCGGCGACCTCCGCCCGCCCACTCGTCGCCCACGACGCCAAGTCGCTCGGCGGCGGCCGGCACGGCCTGCTCGCCGCCGCCGCACGCGAGGGGATCGAGCTCAGGCTCGACCACGACACGATGCTCGCCGCCTACCTGCTGGAGCCACAGCGCCGCACCTACGAGCTGACCGAGCTGGCCGCGGACGCGGGCATCGGCATCGCAGCCGATGCGGCTCCGGCCGAGGGGGCCGCCGACGGCCAGCTCTCGCTCGACGGCGATGGCGACGGCGAGGCCGGGCTCGACCCGGCAGAGGAGGCGCGTCTGGCCTCGGCCCTGGCCGACGCCCAGCGTCCCCGCATCGAGGAGCTCGGCCTGGGTGAGCTGCTGCGCGAGGTCGAGCTGCCGCTGGTCCACGTCCTCGCGGCGATGGAGCGCGAGGGGCTGAAGCTGGACGCCGAGCGGCTGGCCGAGGTCGGGGCCGGCTTCCGCGAGCGCATCGACGCCCTGGAGAAGGAGATCTTCGAGCTGGCCGGCGAGGAGTTCACGATCGGCTCGCCGCAGCAGGTCGGCCGCGTCCTCTTCGAGGAGCTGGGACTGACCCGCAAGCGGCGCGGCAAGACCGGTTACTCGACCGACGCCCGCGTCCTCGCCCAGATCCGCGAGGAGCACCCGATCGTCGAGAAGATCGAGCACTGGCGCGAGCTGACCAAGCTGAAGAACACCTACCTCGACTCGCTGCCGGACCTGATCGACTCCGGGACCGGCCGCGTCCACACCACCTTCAACCAGGCCGCGACCACGACCGGGCGCCTCTCCAGCACCAACCCGAACCTGCAGAACATCCCGATCCGGACCGAGATCGGGAGGCCCGTCCGCGCCTGCTTCGTCGCCGAGCCCGGCGCCCGCCTGCTCTCCGCCGACTACAGCCAGGTCGAGCTGCGCGTCCTCGCCCACGTCGCCGAGGAGGAGGTGCTGAAGGCGATCTTCCGCGCCGGCGATGACGTCCATGCCGCCACCGCGGCCGAGGTCTTCGACATCTCCCGCGAGGAGGTCGACGTCGGCCAGCGCTCGAAGGCGAAGATGGTCAACTTCGGGATCGTCTACGGCCTCACCGGGTTCGGGCTCGCCGACCGCCTCAACATCCCGCGAAAAGAGGGCGAGGAATTCGTCGCCCGCTACCTCGAGCGCTTCCCCGCCGTGCGTGCCTTCCGCGAGCAGGTGGTCGAGCGGGCGCAGGAGGAGGGCCACGTCACGACCCTGATGGGGCGGCGCCGGGCGATCCCCGAGCTGCGCTCTGGCAACCCCAACACCCGCCGGCTCGGCGAGCGGCTCGCCGTCAACACGGTGATCCAGGGCACCGCGGCCGACATCATCAAGGTGGCGATGGTGCGCTGCCGCGAGGCGCTGAGGGAGACGGGGGCCGAGACCCGCCTCGTCCTTCAGATCCACGACGAGCTCCTCTTCGAGGGCCCGCCGGAGGAGATGGACGACGCGGTCGAGCTGGTGCGGCGCGAGATGTGCGCCGCCTACGCGCTCGACCCGCCGCTCGAGGTCGACGTCGGCGTCGGCGAGGACTGGCTCGACGCCAAGTAGGGCCCGCGCGGCGCCCGGTCAGCCCCGCACGCCGAGCGTCTTGACCGTCTCGGACTTTGGCACCGTGCGGTGGTCCGGGCTGGTGCCGAGCACGCGGTCGGCGGCGTCGGAGCTGACCCCGAACCAGTAGTGCTCGTTCTTGAAGTGGTGGAGGCGGTGCGAGCGCCAGATCGAGCGGTAATAGCGGGTCTTCGGCCGGTAGGGCGTGTGGATGAGGAAGTGGCACCACTCGTAGATGCCGGTGAGGACGACGCTGACGATCATCAGGGTCAGCCAGAGGGCGACGTGATCGCCGCCAAGGAGCGTCCAGGGCCAGCTCAGCAGCCACATCACGAGCAGCACGGGGACGAGGAACCCGGCGATCAGCGAGCCCGGGATCAGCACGGCCTCCAGCCGGGTCGGCTCGCGGTGGTGCCAGCGGTGCGCGCGCGCCGTGGGCAGGTCGACGGTCCTGCCCCCGACCCTTCGCGGCCTGGTGTGGAGCAGCCCGACGTGGATCAGCCACTCGGTGAACGGCTGCGCCGCGATCAGCAGCGCCGCGATGGCCAGGTCCATCCAGCTCAGGCCGCCGGCCGCTGCCCGCAGGATGAGGAACGCGACGAGGAAGCCCGCGAGCACCTGCGGCGACCGGAAGCGGGCGAACGCCCGGGCGCAGTCGAGCAGGGTAAGGCGCCCATCATCTCGGCCGCTGATCGAGACCGCGGCCGCGGTCAGCGGATCGCCCCCGATCGCGTCCGTTCGCCCACTCTCCATCGTTCAAGCCTACGCCGTCCCAAACCCGCTGACTTCGTCTTTTCCGGCGCTATTGGACGCATAAAGGCGAAGTCAGCGGGGGTGGGTTGATATGACCCGTGCATGGACCGGGGGCTGGCCGTGCTTCTGACCGCGCTTGCGGGTGGGTTGATCGCCCTGCAGGCGCCGATCAACGCCGGGCTGGGCAAGGCGACCGGGACCCTGCCGGCGGCGCTGGTCTCCTTCCTCGTCGGCACCGTCGCGCTGGCGGCGATCGTCGTGCTCAGCGGCAAGGCCGGTGGGCTGAGCTCGACCTTCGACGTCAGCTGGTACTACCTGCTGGGCGGCCTGCTCGGTGCTGTCTACGTGGCCAATGCGCTGATCGCGGTGACGGCGATCGGGGCCGGGGGCGTCGCCGCGGCGACGATCACCGGGCAGCTGGTCGCCTCGGTGGCGATCGACCGGCTGGGGCTATTCGGCCTCGACCAGGTCTCGCTCAGCCCCGAGCGCATCGTCGGCGTTGGCCTGCTTCTCGCCGGCACCGCCCTGGTGGTTCGCTGAGGCGAGCGCGAACTCCGGCGGCGCGATCCGCAGGTAGTGGCCGAAGGACCAGTCGACGAAGCGTTTGGCGCCGAGCGCGCGGACCAGCGGCCCCAGGAGGCGGGGCGGGATCTTGGGCACGAGGCGCTGCACGCGCAGCATCCAGCGGAACTTCCACTCGTGGGAGTCGTTGAACTCCGCGTAGCGGGCGGCTGCGCTCTCACGGCTCTGCCGTCCCTCGACGACGCCGCGCAGCTCACGGCCCAACGCGATCCCGAAGTAGAGGGCGGTGCGGATGCCCTCGGCGCTGAGCGGCAGGCAGTGGCCGGCCGAGTCGCCGGCGAAGAAGACGCCGCCCTCGGTGCCCCGGCGCAGCTTGTGCGGGATCCAGTTGCCCTGGTAGCGGACCTTCTCGCTGCCGAGATCTTCGGCGAGCAGCTCGGTGGTGGCGCGGACGTGGAAGCGGGGGTCGAAGGAGCCGACGCCGATCCGCAGCTCGTCGCCGGCGGGAAACGACCAGCCGTAGCCGGCGGGGACGTAGCGGCGGTCGATCCAGACCTCGAGGTCCCTGCCCTCTCCGTGGGGATGGACCTCGAGACCCCGCGAGAGCGGCGCGTCGGGCGGCTGGTAGCCGTCGCCGTCGGCGAGCATGCGGCGCCAGCCGAGCGCGTCGACGACGAGCGGGGCCGAGATCGTCCCGCGATCGGTCTCGACCGAGACCCTCTTGTCGCCGCTCGCCGGCCGCAGGCGCCCGTTCACCTTGGCGGTCTCGAACTCGGCGTCGCAGTCGCGCCAGAGGATCTCGCAGAGCTCGCGGTAGTCGAAGGTCGAGAAGGTGAACGGCAGGCGGAAGCGCGAGTCGCCATGGGGCGTGTGCATCAGCAGCGAGTCGAAGCGCTGGCGCTCGGCGTCCATCAGGCCCATGGCCCGCATCCACTCGGTCGGGATGCCGCAGGCGGAGGTCTGGCGCTCGCCGATCTCGTAGCGGTCGATCACCAGCACGTCGGCCCCGGAGCCGGCCAGCTCGCGAGCCACCGCAAGGCCCGCGAAGCTGGCGCCGCAGATAAGCACGTCGCGATCGCCGCCGAGCGGCGTCCGCTCCTCGCCACGTTTCGTCGCACGAATCGGCACGTCCGCAGCGTATTACCCCGGCACCCCCGGACGCGGAGGGCCGGTCGCGAGATCGCCGGTCATGATGAGCGCGACCGGCCCCGAGCGGAGGAGGTGGCCGGCCTGATTTCTGCAATCATGCCGCGCTGTGTCCGTGACCGATACGACCATCACCCCAGAGCCCACCGGTTCGCCCGTCGAGGGCTCCGGCGGCCTGTTGATGGAAATCGACGGCAAGGTCGTGCCCAACTACGCGGCGACGATGGTGTCCTTCGAGGAGGGCGACGTCGTCAAGGGACACGTCGTCCGGATCGACAAAGACGAGGTCCTGGTCGACATCGGCTACAAGTCGGAGGGGGTCATCCCCTCGCACGAGCTCTCGATCCGAAAGTCGGTCAACCCGGCCGACGAGGTCGAGATCGGCGAGGAGGTCGACGCCCTCGTCCTCACCAAGGAGGACAACGAAGGGCGCCTGGTCCTCTCCAAGAAGCGGGCTCGCTTCGAGAAGGCGTGGCGCCGGATCGAGGCCGCCGCCGAGTCGGGCGAACCGGTCGAAGGAAACGTGATCGAGGTCGTCAAGGGCGGTCTCATCCTCGATCTCGGGGTGCGCGGCTTCCTGCCCGCCTCGCTGGTCGACATCCGCCGCGTCCACAACCTCGAGGAGTTCACCGGCCAGACGCTCGAGTGCAAAGTGATCGAGCTCAACCGCAGCCGCAACAACGTCGTGCTCTCCCGCCGCGCGGTGCTGGAGGAAGAGCGCAAGGAGGTGCGCGAGCAGATCCTCGGGCGCCTCGAGGCCGGCCAGGTGGTCGACGGGAAGATCTCCAACATCGTCGACTTCGGCGCCTTCGTCGACCTCGACGGGATCGACGGCCTGATCCACATCTCCGAGCTTTCCTGGAGCCACGTCAACCACCCCTCCGAGGTGGTGGCGATCGGCGACACCGTGCGGATCAAAGTCCTCGACATCGACCGCGACCGCCAGCGCATCTCCCTGGGCCTGAAGCAGACCCAGGAGGACCCCTGGCAGCGCGTGATCAGCGCCCACCGTCCCGGCGACGTGCTCGAGGGGGCCGTGACCAAGGTGGTCGCCTTTGGCGCCTTCGTCGAGATCCTGCCGGGCGTCGAGGGCCTCGTCCACATCTCCGAGCTCGCCGACCACCACGTCGAGAGCCCCAGCGAGGTGGTCGAGCCCGGCACCAAGCTCAACGTCAAGATCCTCGAGATCGACGAGGAGCGGCGGCGGCTCTCGCTCAGCATCAAGCAGGTTGCCGAAGGCAAGATGGCTATGGGGGATCTCGGCGAGCAGATCGATGCTGCGGCGGCGGAGGGTTCCGTCGAGGACTCGGAGGCGTCGGCCGCGGGTCCTGTCGCGGCGGAGGACTCCTCGTCCTCGCAAGCTGCGGGCGAGGAGCCCACCGCCACGCCACCCGCGGATGAGGCGGATGAGGCCGAGGAGGCCCCGGCCGCGGAGGTTGAGACTCCAGCTGTTGAGGAGCCTGCTGAGGAGGAGGAGCCTGCTGAGGAGGAGGCCCCTGCTGCCGAGGCTGAGGCTCCTGTCGCCGAGACGCCTGAGGAGGCTGAAGAGGAGGAGCAGGAGGGGGAATCGGTGGTCGAGAGGCCGGATTCGCCCGACGACTTGGACGAGGCCGCCGGGGAGTCCGATGAGACCGGCGAGGCCGAGACGCCGGCCGAGGACTCTTCCGAGTCTTAGTTCGTCGTGCCGCTGACTATCGGGCTGACCGGTGGCATCGCGGCGGGTAAGTCCGAGGCGCTGGCCGCGTTCGAGCGGCTGGGGGCCGCGACCATCTCCAGCGACGCCGTCGTGCACGAGCTGCTCGACTCGGGGCCGTTGCGGGAACGGCTGACGGAGCGCTGGGGCGAAGAGGTGGCGCCAGGAGGCCGGGTCGACCGCACCAAGATCGGCGAGATCGTGTTTGCGGACCCGGAACAGCTGAAATGGCTGGAGGCGCAGATTCACCCCTTGGTCGGAGAACGGATCGGAAGCTGGCTCGCTTCGCTGGACGATGGCGTCGAGGTCGCCGTCGTCGAGGTGCCGCTGCTGTTCGAGGGCGAGATGGCGCCCGTATTCGACACCACGGTCGCCGTCGTCACCTCCGACGAAGTTCGCCGTGCCCGCGCCGAGGCCCGCGGCCACGCCCTCGTCGGCGAGCGCGAGGCGCGGCAGCTGCCCCAGGAGGAGAAGGCGGCTCGGGCCGAGCACGTAATCGAGAACGAGGGGACGCTCGAGGAGCTCGAGCGGCGCCTGTCCGGCCTCCTCGCGAAGCTGAAGGGATGAGTACGGGCCGCAAGCGCCTGGTTAGGGAACGAAGAAGGCGCCGCATCGCGATTGGCGCAGCACTCCTCGCCGCCGGTATCGTCGCCGGCGTGCTGCTGGGAGTGGTGGGGACACTGGAACGAGGGCTTCAGGAGCTGACACTGCCCCTGAAGCACGAGGACGTGATCCGCCAGCAGTCGCGGGAAAAGGGCGTCGACGCCGCCTTGATCGCCGCGGTGATCTACTCGGAGTCGAAGTTCAGCGACCGCACCTCTCCCGCCGGCGCCCGGGGCCTGATGCAGATCACGCCCGCCGCGGCCAACGAAATCGAGCGCCACAGCGGGGGCACCACGTTCAAGCTGGAGGATCTCGGCGACCCCGAAATCAACATCCGCTACGGCACCTTCCTGCTCGATGAACTGATCGAGCGCTACGACGGCGACGTCGCGGCCGCGCTGGCCGCCTACAACGCCGGGCCCGGCAATGCCGACGAGTGGGGCGGCAGCGCACTCCGCGTCGAGGAGATCCCCTTCCCGGAAACCCGCGCCTATGTGGAAGAGGTGCTCGAGAAGCAAGGGGCCTACCGCGAGGAGTACGCGAGGGAGCTGGGCTACAGGTGAGCGAGGCGCCGAGACCGCGGCTTGCCGCGCTGGCCGTTGCCGTCGGCCTGGTCCTGGCCGATTCCTCGATCGTCGTCCTGGCGCTGCCCGAGATCTACCGTGAGCTCGACACGAGCGTCGCCGGCGTCACCTGGGTCCTGGTCTCTTTCAACCTGGTGATGGCGCTGGCGGCGGTTCCCGCCGCCCATCTCGCCCGCCGCGCCGGCCCGGGCCGTGCGGCAGCCGTCGGCCTCGCCATCTTCGCCGGGGCAAGCATCGCCTGCGGGATCTCCGCCGAGCTCGGCACCCTGATCGCCGCCCGCTGCGTGCAGGCCCTGGGCGGCGCCCTGGCGGTGACGGCCGTGCTGGAGCTGCTCCCGGCCACGGTCGGCTCCGAGCGCCGGGCGACGGCGGTCTGGGCGACCGCCGGCGCCACCGGCGCAGCGCTCGGCCCGGCTGCCGGCGGCCTCCTCACCGAGCTCGTTTCCTGGCAGTCGATCTTCCTGGTCCAGGTGCCGGTGGCCCTGGCTGCGGCGGTGCCGATCCTCGCGGTCGCCAGGCACGAGGCGGCGACAGGCGTGCTCGCGGCCGAGCTGCGCCGCACCGGCCGCCCCCACCTGCTCGCCAACCTGGCGCTGGCGATGGTCTCGGCGGCGATCGCCGCCGCCCTCTTCCTGCTCGTCCTGCTGCTGATCGAGGGCTGGCGCCTGACCCCGATCGGCGCCGCGATCGTGGTCAGCGTCATGCCCGTGGCGGCGGTCGCCGGCAGTCGCCTCGGGCGCTGGGTCCCGAGCGCAAGAGCGCGCGCGGCGGCCGGAGCGATCCTCGTCTCCGGCGGGCTCGGGGCGCTGGCGCTGTTGCCCAAGGCAGAGGTGGCGCTTACCGTGCCGCCCCAGGTCATGGTCGGGATCGGCCTCGCCCTGGTGCTCTCGGCCCTGACCGAGACGGCGCTGCACGGCCGGGCGCCGCAGGCGATCCACGGCGGCTGGACGATCTCGGCCCGCCACGCGGGCGTCGTCGTCGGGCTGCTGGCCCTGACCCCGGTCTTCACCGCCGACATCGCCGAGCAGCGCCACGATGCGATCGACGCCGGCACCGCGGTGGTCCTCGACTCGCCCGCGCCGCCGCTGCTCAAGCTCGAGCTCGCGCAGCGGATCGAGAGCCAGCTCGAAGGAGAGCAGGGGAGGGTCCCGACGATCGGCCCCGCCTTCGATCCGCTGCCCGAGGACCCTGAGGACCGCGCCGCCGTCGTCGAGCTTCGCGACGAACTGCAGGAGCAGCTGAACCGCGGCGCCACCCACGCCTTCAGCCCGTCCTTCGGCCTCGCGGCCCTGCTCGGCCTGCTCTCGCTGATCCCGATCGTCCTTGCGAGGAGGATCGATCTGTGAACCCGGTGCGGAGAGCACAGGTGCTCGTCGCCTCCGCGATCGTCGCCTCCGTCG
>DASUIY010000205.1:0-8461 GCA_036279555.1 Solirubrobacterales bacterium
CGTAGCGGTCCCAGCGACCCAGGGAGGGCCCCGGGTCGATCGGCCGGCCGCGGGCGTGGATCTCGAAGTGGAGGTGGCAGCCGACGGTGCGGGCGTTGCCGGTCTTGCCGACCGCGCCGACTCGCTGGCCGGTGTAGACGCGGTCGCCGCGGTCGAACGGGGACGGACGGGGTAGGTGGGCGTAGAAGTAGCTGCGCCTCTCCCCTTCGCCGTGGATCGTCAGGTGGTTGCCGTAGAGGACCGGGTCGTAGCCGGCGCGCAGGACCCGCCCGCCTCGCACGGCGACCAGCGGCGTGCCGCAGGCAGCGACGACGTCGAAGCCCTCGTGGATCCGCCCGCCGCTGCGCGGCGCCCCGAACTCACCAATAACCCCCCTCGTCCAATGCGGTCCCTGCACCGGGAACACGTGCCCGTAGAAAGTCGTGCCTCCGTTCCCAGTCAAGCTTCCAGCCGAGGCAGCCGGCGTCGAGAGAGCTACAAGCGCAACGAAGGCGGCGAGCCCGGCAGGGGTGGAGCGTCTTGTACTTTTTCGCGGGCGCTCGCCCGCGCGTCCAGCAATCCAGCGCTTCACGAAAAAGTTAAGCGGAACCCCTGCCGGGCTCGCCGCCCACGCTTCAGTGGTGCTCGATGACGCGGTCGACGAGGTTGTACTCCTTCGCCTCCTCCGCGCTCATGAAGTAGTCGCGCTCGGTGTCCTTGGCGACCTTCTCGAAGGGCTGGCCGGTGTGCTTGGCGAGGATCTCGTCGAGGCGCGTGCGCACGTCGATGATCTCTTTGGCGTGGATCTCGATGTCGGTCGCCTGGCCCTGGAAGCTGGAGGAGACCTGGTGGATGAGGATCTTCGAGTTGGGCAGCGACATCCGCTTGCCGGCGGCGCCAGCGGCCAGCAGCAGGGCGCCCATGCTCATCGCGATGCCGACGCAGATCGTCTGCACTTCGGGCTTGATGAACTGCATCGTGTCGTAGATCGCCAGGCCGGCGTAGACGGAGCCGCCGGGCGAGTTGATGTAGAGGCTGATGTCCTTGTCGGGGTCCTCGGACTCCAGGTGCAGGAGCTGGGCCACGATCAGGTTGGCGATGTCCTCGGTGACGGGCGTGCCGAGGAAGACGATCCGCTCGCCCAGCAGGCGCGAGTAGATGTCGAAGGCGCGCTCGCCGCGCGAGGTCTGCTCGACCACCATCGGAACCAGAGGGCTCATGGCTGCCACTCTATAGAAGCCGCAACACGGACTCGCGGGAGGAGGTCCCTCCCAGGCTCACGCCTGGGAGGCAGCGAGCACCGCCCCTCCCCCGCCGGCCGCCTTGACCACGTACATCGCCCGGTCGGCGGCGGCGAGCAGGTCCTTTGCGGGCGGGCATCCGCACTCGTCGAAGAGCGCCACGCCGACGCTGATCCCAAGCTCGACCCGGCGACCGTCGACCTCGAGCGGCGCCGCCGCCAGGGCGGCGAGGAGACGCTCGGCGACGGCCTCCGCCCCGGCCTCGTCGGCCTCCGGGAGCAGCAGGGCGAACTCGTCGCCGCCGAGCCGGGCGGCCAGGCCATCGGGGTCGCGGGCGACGGTGTCGGTCAGGCGCACGTTGTCGTCGAGCACTCTCGCGACCTGGCGGAGCGCCTCGTCTCCGGCCGCGTGGCCGTGCTGGTCGTTGACCTGCTTGAAGCGGTCGAGGTCGACGACCAGCAGGGCTCCTCCTTTGCCGTAGCGGCGCGTGTAGGCGAGCTGGCTCTCCAGGACCTCGTCGAAGCTGCGCCGGTTGAGCAGGCCGGTGAGCGGATCGCGGCACGAAAGCTGCTCCAGTTCCAGCTCGAGGGCCTTGCGCTCGGTCACGTCGCGGGCGACGCCGTAGATGATCTCCTCCTCGGGGATCGGCACCGAGGCCCATTCGATCCAGTGCACCTCGCCGTCCTTGTCGAAGTAACGGTTCTGGAACTGGATCGTGTTGCGGCCTTCGCCGAGCGCCACCGCCTCCCTTTCGGTCCTCTCGCGATCGTCGGGATGGACGAAATCGAGGAAGGGGCGGCCGACCATGTCCTCTTGCCTGTAGCCGAGGATCCGCTCGAAGGCCGGGTTCACGCTCTTGAAACAGCCGTCGAAGCCGGCGGTGCTGATCATGTCGAGGGAGAGGTTGAAGTGACGGGCGCTCTCTGCCTCCAGGGCACGCAGCCGGTCGGCGAAGCGACCGACCAGCCCCCCGATGAACAGGAAGACGATCGCCCGGTTGACGTAGCCGACCGGGCTGATCGGCAGCTGCTCGACGACCGAGCCGAGCGAGGAGAGGGCGAAGGCCACGGTGCCGGCCACCAGGCCGCCGCGAAAGCCGGCGCTGACCGCGACGATCACCACGGGTATGACGTAGAGGAAGCTGATCGCGTCCCCGACCGTCCCGACGGTCGCCCGCACGGCGAAGATCGCCCCGAACAGAAGTGCGGCCGCGAGCCTGGGCTTGGGGACGAAGTGGTTCATTCGCGATACCTAATCGGTATTGGGTACCGCGTTTTTACCTCTGCACGAAAATTCGCGCGCGAAAAATCGTACTTCCGGCCAGGGAGAGGCTAGGAGTCGCCCTCAGGGGTCCAGAGCTCGCCCTTCTCCTCTTTCTCCTTGTCCGGGGTCCAGATCTTCTCGCGGGCCTCGGCCTGCTCGAGCGGTATCGGCTTCGCCGAGCCGGCGATCAGGTCGATCGCCTTGCGCACCTGGATGTCCTCGCGGACCATCGCGTCGCGACCGTTCTCGCGCAGCCGCTTCAGCAGCTTCTCGGGCGTCGTGCGCTCGTGTTCGGCCGGGTGGGCGAGGGCCTCGACCATCTCCTCCTCGGAGACTTCGATTTCCTCCGCTTCGGCGATCGCGGCGAGCACGGCCTCGCGCTTCAGGTCCCGTTCCGCGTCGGGCTTGGATTCCTCGAGCAGCTCCTCGCGGGTCTTGCCCTGCATCTGCAGGAAGGCGTCGGGGCTCATCCCCTGGCCGGCGATCTGCCGTTCGAAGCGCTCCAGGCGCTCCCCCGCCCGTGCCGCGACGAGGTCGTCCGGCAGCTCGACGGTCGCCGCGTCGACGGCGGCGTCGACGGCGGCCACGCGGAAGTCCTGCTCGGCGCGCTCGTCGACCGCTTCGGCGACGCGCTCGGCGATGTCGGCGCGCAGCTCGTCGAGGGTCTCGAACTCGGAGGCCTCGGCGGCGAACTCGTCGTCGAGCTCGGGCAGGACCTTCTCCCGCACCTCTTTCACCTCGACGGCGAAGACCGCGTCCTTGCCTGCCAGGTCCTCGGCCTGGTAGTCCTCCGGGAAGGTGACCTTCACCTCGCGCTGCTCTCCCCCGCTGGCGCCGCTTAGCTGGGCCTCGAAGCCCTCGATGAAGCGGCCGCTGCCCAGCTCGAGCATGCGGTCCGCCTCCTTGCCGCCTTCGAAGGCCTTGCCGTCGACCATGCCCTCGTAGTCGATCAGCAGCACGTCCCCGTCGGCGGCCGCCCGCTCGACCGGCTCGAGCCTGGCGAAGCCTTCGCGGATGCGCTCGATCTCGCGCTCGACGATCTCCCCGGACGGCTCGGGCTCCGCCCGCCCCACCTCCAGGCCCTTGTACTCGCCCAGGGCGGCCTTCGGCCGCACGCCGATCTCGAACTTGAAGCTGAGCGGCTCGCCCTCGGCCTCGGGGGCGGTGACGATCTCGATGTCGGGATCCCCAACCGGGCTGATCTCGGAGAGCAGCAGGCCCCGTTCGTACCACTCGGGGAGCGACTCGCGAATCGCCTCCTGCAGGACGGTGCCGTAGCCGAGGCGCTGGACCACCAGCGAGGGCGGCGCCTTGCCCGCGCGAAAGCCGGGCATCCGCATCTCCCGCGCCAGCCCGCGCGCGGCCCGGGAGACGCCGCGGTCGACGTCCTCGGCGGGAACCTCGACATCGACCCGCACGCGCGAGTCCGGAAGTGTTCTGACCACGGTCTTCATCGAGCGCGGGACCCTAGCCGCTGGGCCAGCATCGTGCGGAGGGCGAGGGCGAAGTCGATCGCGAAGGCGAGACCCCGGCCAGGCGGTCCGGTGACCAGCCAGGCCCGCACTCGGGTAGGGGCGCTACTCGCCATTCGCGTATTCCAGCAGGGAGGAGTCGACGAGCCACTCGACGGGGGCGCGATCGTCGGTGTAGACCTCGCCGCCGGCGAGGCGCGGCGACAGCCCTTCGGCGGCTTCGAGCGCGAGCGGCGCCAGCCGTGGAGGCAGGGAGCCCGCCCTGTCGCGCAGCCGCGCCGCCGAGACGCTCCCCCTGCCGGCCAGAAGCAGCGTGTTCGTCGGCGTGACCGCGAAGCGCAGGACACGGGGGAAGGCGCTGGCCATCGTCCGGCCGAGGACGCGCTCCAGCTCCGTGCTCCCCTCCGGGTGCCCGACGTTGACGATCGCGACGCCGCCGGGTGCGAGCCGTTCCCGGGCCAGCTCGAAGAACTCCCGCGTCGCCAGGTAGAAGGGGATGTAGGGCTGGCGGTAGGCGTCGAGCATGATCGCGTCGTAGCCGCCCGGCGCACGCCGCAGCCACGGCCGGGCATCCTCTGCGAAGAGGCGCATCCGCGGGTTGCGCAGGTCGAAGAAGCGCCGTCCCAGCTCGCTCAGCTCGGCGTCGATCTCGACCGCGTCCACGGCGGTCCCCGGGAAGAAGTGGCCGAACGCACGCGCCACCGTGCCGGCGCCGTTGCCGAGGATCGCGATCCGCCGCGGTGGCTGCGCCCGGCCCGCGAAGGGCAGCACGAGGTGGGCGTCCCAGTAGTCGCCGGTGAGGAAGCTGCCGGGACGGTAGAGCGAGTGCACGGCCTGGCCCTCGTTGAGCTCGAGGACGCGAACGCCGTCGGGTCGTTCCACCACGCGGGCGTACTCGTGGACGGTCTCGGCCTCGTAGAGGACGCGGCCGGTGTCGGCGGCCTTGATCGTGCCGACCGGCAGAGAGACGGCCAGGGCGAGAGCGACAGGGACGGCGGCGAAGCGCCAGCCGAGGCCCAGTGCGGCGACGGTGGCGAGCGCCAGGGCGAAGACGAGGAATGTGCGCTGGGTGCCCAGCAGCGGGATCAGCAGCAGGGCGGCCAGCATCGTCCCAACCAGCGAGCCGGCGGTCGAGGTCGCGTACAGGCGGCCGACCACCTCGCCGGAGCCCTCGACGTCGGCGACGGCGAGCCGCACCGCCCAGGGCGCGGCGGCGCCGAGCAGGGTGACCGGCACCGCGACCAGCACCAGCACCCCGAAGAGCGATCCGGCGAAGCCGCCGACCGAGACGCTGTCGAAGGCGTCGACCGAGAAGCCGAGGAAGGGCCGCGCCGCAAAGGGCACGGCGGCGATCAGCAGTGCCGCCGCGAGAACCAGCAGGCAGAGGCCGCGCATGTGCGGGTGGCGGTCCGCATAGCGGCCGCCGAGCCAGTAGCCGACCGAGAGGGCGACGAGGACGACGCCGATCGTGTTCGCCCAGACGATCGTCGAGGCGCCGAAATAGGGCGCCAGCAGGCGCGCGGCGGCGATCTCGGCGCCGAGGCTGGCCGCCCCGACGACGAAGACGAGCGCCGCCAGCAGCGGCCTCGACTCAGGCGGGGTCGCGCTCGGGCTCATCGGTGGCGCCGGCGATCCGCTGCTCGAGCCGGGCTCCGTGACCGGCCGCGACCGCACGCTGGGCACGCCGCTCGTCGAGGGGGACGCCGCGATCGTGGGCGAGGTCGAGCAGCCGCTGCTTCTCCGCCCCTTCGCGGGCGACCTCGAGGAAGACCCAGGCGAGGACGCCGAGGGCGAGGAAGGTCCCCTCGACCATCATCACCACCCCGGCGGTGCTCTGGTCGGCCACCGCGGAGATGCCCCAGTACCTCTCCCCCGGCGCGTAGATCGGGTAGAGCACCGTCCCCGACCACATCAGCACGTTGCCGAGGATCGCGCCGGCGAAGCGGACCCCGATCACGTAGCCGACCTTCCAGGCGGCACCGAACCACTCCGGCTTCGGCAGCGGGCCGAACACCGGCATCCACATCAGGCAGCCGAAGAAGAGGAACGTGGAGTGCTCCAGGGCGTGGATCGGGGCTCCACCGTAGGCCGCTTCGTAGAGAGCCGGTATGTGCCAGAGGTAGAAGTTCAGCGCCCAGAGCGGGAAGGCGACGAGCGGGTGGGCGAGGACCTGGAGCCGGGTGAAGGCGGGGATCGCGAGGACCGGCTGCAGCAGTGACCTGGTCAGGCCGAGGACCAGCAGCAGCGAGGCGACGTCGCCGATCAGCAGGTGCTCGACCATGTGGCCGATCACCAGCTCCTCGGCGATGTGGCCGATCGGCGAGAAGAGCGAGATCGCGATGATCGCCAGGCCGGAACCGAAGCAGGCCTGGCGCCAGGCCGGAACCGGGCGGCCGTCCCAGGAGAGGGCCGTCGCCCGGTGCCAGTAGAGGATTCCCGCGACCGTCAGCGGCAAGATCTCGATCGGGGCGAATGCGCCGGCAAAGTGGGCGAACGGCGGGCTCACGGATTCAGCGTAGCGACGCCGTTTGCGAGAGCGCCGCCCGCGTTCGCTGCTAGCTTGGCGGCGCTGTGAGCGCTGAGGAGAACCACCGCTTTCCGCCGATCGGCAGCTACGGCTTCCTCTCCGACTGCCACACCAGCGCCCTGGTCTCCTACGACGGCGCGGTCGAGTGGCTCTGCCTGCCCCGCTTCGACTCGCCGAGCGCCTTCGCGGCGCTGCTCGACCGCGACGCCGGCCACTTCAAGGTCGCCCCCCGGGGGGTGGTCGTCCCGCTCAGCCGCCGCTACGAGCCCGGGACCCTGGTGATCGAGACGACCTGGGTGACCGACACCGGCTGGGTCGTGATCCACGACGCGCTGACGATCGCCGAGTGGGCGAGCGCCGGTGACGACCGCGGGCGCCCCGACACCGAACACGAGTCCGATCGCTCCCTGCTGCGGACGATGACCTGCGTCGACGGCGAGGTCGAGATGGAGATGGAGTGCCTGCCGAGCTTCGCCTACGGAGCCGAGGCGGCGAGCTGGAGCGGCGGCGAGCTGGGCGAAGCGGTGGCCCGCGCGAGCGACGGCACGGAGCTCCTGCTGACCAGCGACATGGAGCTCTCGCTCGAGGGCGGCGCCGTCCGCGGCAGCCTGAAGCTGCGCGAGGACGAGACCGGCTTCTGCGCGCTCACCTGGGGAAACGACGACCTGGGGGGGCCGCGCAGCGCTCCGGAGGCCCTGGAGAGGCTCGACTCGACCGAAGAGTTCTGGCGCGAGTGGCTGCGCGACGGCGACTTCCCCGACCATCCCTGGCGCACCCACCTGCAGCGCTCGGCGCTGGTGCTGAAGGGCCTCACCTACACGCCGACGGGCGCGATCCTCGCCGCGCCGACGACGTCCCTGCCGGAGACGCCCGGGGGCGAACGCAACTGGGACTACCGCTACAGCTGGATCCGCGACTCGACCTTCAGCCTCTGGGCCCTGCACACGCTCGGCTTCGACCAGGAGGCGCGCGACTTCATGCGCTTCATCGTCAACGTCTGCCGCGAGGACTCAAACCTTCAGATCATGTACGGGATCGGAGGCGAGAAGGACCTGACCGAGAGCACGCTCGACCATCTCAGCGGCTACGGCGGGGCGCGGCCCGTGCGGATCGGCAACGGCGCCTTCGACCAGCGCCAGAACGACGTCTGGGGCGCGCTGCTCGACTCGATCTACCTGCACGAGAAGGCGCTGCGAGGGACCGGGACGCCCGCCGACCGGCAGCTGATCCGCCACCAGGTCGAAGCGGCGATCGAGGCCTGGCCGCACCCCGATCAGGGGATCTGGGAGTCGCGCGGCGAGCCCCAGCACTACGTCTCCTCGAAGCTGATGATCTGGGTCGCCGTCGACCGCGGCGCCCGCCTCGCCCGCAGCCTCGGCTTCGAGGACGTCGCCGAGGAGTGGGAGCGGACGGCCGAGGGATTCAAGGCCGAGATCCTCGAGCGGGGCGTGCGCGACGGGGTCTTCCGCCAGCACTACGAGACCGACGCACTCGACGCCTCGATCCTGCTGCTGCCGCTGCTGCGCTTCCTCCCGCCCGACGACCCCCGGGTCCGCGCCACGGTCGAGGCGGTCGCCGGCGACCTGACCGAGCACGGCCTCGTCCTGCGCTACAAGGTGCAGGAGACCGACGACGGCCTCAGCGGCGAGGAGGGCACCTTCCTGATCTGCTCGTTCTGGCTGGTCTCGGCGCTCTCGGAGATCGGCGAGCAGGCCCGGGCGAGAACGCTCTGCGAACGCCTGCTGGAGTCCTCGGGCTGGCTCGACCTCTACGCCGAGGAGCTGGACGCCAAGAGCGGGCGCCACCTCGGCAACTTCCCCCAGGCCTTCACCCATTTGGCGCTGATCAACGCGGTGTCGCATGTGATCGCGGATGAGCAGCGAGAGGATGGCGGGACGACGGCGGTGTTCACGGAAATGGGTGGGGTGAGAGAGGACGCGTGAGGTTGTTGGAGGTGGGGTGGCGGGTACCCCTCCCAA
>DASUIY010000206.1:0-6557 GCA_036279555.1 Solirubrobacterales bacterium
CGCCGGCGGAGCTACGAATCGGCCAGCTCGATCGTCCAGATCAACGCCGACGGCACCTGCGAGACGGAGACCCTCTCGCAAAAGAGAACCGTCTTCTACGCCTCGGCCTGGCAGCCCGGCCCCGGCCGCGAGGCGGGACGGATCGACTGCTAGCTCCGAATAGCCCTCGCCGGGTTTGGAGATGTTGTGGGTCCTTTGCTTCTCATGCAAAATAGAGCTGGGATGAGGCGCCGACTTGCTTTTATCGCGCTGCTCGCAGCGCTCTGCGCGACGGTTCAGATCGGCTCGCCTGCGCAGGCCGCCGACCTGTTCTCGCTGACGATCGCGACCGACGGCACGGGCGCGGGCACGGTTGAGTGCGAGGTCGACGAAGGGCCGGCTGAACCCTGCGCCAGCCAGTACCCCGAAGGCACCGACCTGGTCCTGGTCCCCAGCCCGGCCTCCGGCTCTGAATTCACCGAATTCACCGGCGATTGCGGGCCCAGCGAGTGCGAACTGACGATGACCGAGGCCAAGTCGGTCACCGCGACCTTCGACCTCCTCCCCCAATTCGCGCTCACGCTCAAAACCAGCGGCAACGGCTCGGGCACCGTCAAATGCGTGGTGGGAATGGGGCCGGCCGAAACCTGCAAAGCGACCTATCCCGAAGGCACCGAACTGACCCTGGTGCCCGAAGCCGCCCCCAACTCCGAATTCATCCGCTTCGCCGGCGACTGCGAAGAAGAAACGTGCGAACTGACGATGGATGAGGCCCACAGCGTCACGACCGTCTTCAGCCTCATTCCGATGCCCCCGGAATACTCCTTCACGCTGAAACTCAAAGGCACCGGCTCCGGCACGGTCCTCTGCGAGGCGCAGGAAGGGCCCGAACCCTGCAAGGCCAAATACCCCGAAGAAACCGAACTGCTCCTGCATCCCAGCGCTGCAGCCGGCTCCGAATTCGCCGGCTTCTCGGGCGCCTGCAGCGGTTTCACCTGCGAAGTCACGATGGACGCCGCCAAGACCGTCACCGCGGCCTTCAACCTGATCCCGCGGACCCTCTCGGTGACCAAAGCCGGCACGGGCGCCGGTACCGTCCAGTGCAAATTCAACGGCGGCTCTGCCGGCGCCTGCACCAGCCCGCAGCCGAACGGGGCCAGCGTGGAAATCATCGCCACGCCCAGCGCCAGCTCCACCTTCGCCGGCTTCGGCGGCGGAACCGGCTCCGCGTCCAGCTGCTCGACCTCTCCCTGCAGCTTCACGATCACCGCCAACAGCTCGGTGACGGCGACGTTCAACCTCAAACCCACCGAATTCGCCCTGGACGTCAACAACGCCGGAACCGGCTCGGGCACCGTCAAGTGCAAAGCGGGGGCCGGGTCGCCTGAACCCTGCGCGACCGAATACCCCGAAGGGACCGCCCTGACGCTGATCGCCGAAGCCGGCGCCGGATCTGAGTTCGCCGGCTTCTCCGGAGCCTGCACGGGCTCGAGCTGCGCCTTGACGATGAACGCCGCCAAGACCGTCACCGCGACCTTCGACCTGATCCCGCCGCCGTTCGAATACCCCCTCGCGGTCGAGCGCCTCGGCACCGGCTCGGGCACCGTGACCAGCGATCCGGCGGGAATCGATTGCGGGCCGGACTGCTCCGAGTCCCTCCCCGAAGGGACCAAAGTCACGCTCACGGCCACGCCCGCGCCGGGCTCGGTCTTCGACCACTGGACCGGTGGGGGCTGCACCGGCTCCGGCACCTGCACGACGACGATGAGCACTTCTCGCACCGCCAAGGCGGTCTTCACCGCGGTCGGCCAGCGCACGCTCACGGTCTCGAGGGTGGGCACGGGCAGGGGCACCGTGACCAGCTCTCCGACCGGGATCGACTGCGGCGGGGCCTGCGAGGCGGGCTTCGGCGTCGGCACCAAGGTCACGCTGACCGCCACCGCCGCGGCCGGCTCCCGGTTCGCCGGGTTCTCGGGCGCCTGCACCGGCACCGGCAGCTGCCGGGTGACCATGGACGAGGCCCGCGAAGTAACCGTCGCCTTTCAGAGGGTTCCGAACGGCGTGGCGCGAGCCGCGGCCAGGGCAAAGGTCAAAGCCGGCAAGGCCCTGCTGAGGATCTCCTGCCCTGGCGAGGGGGCCTGCAAGGGCAAGCTGAAGCTCCTCGCCAGGGTTGGGCCGGGGGGGAAGCGGGCGACGATCGGCACGGCGTCCTTCAGCGTCGCCCCGGACGCTTCGAGGACCCTTCGCATCGGCCTCATCCGCAAGGCGAAGCAGATGCTGAGCCGCAGCGAGGCGGGGCTGGTGGCGAGGGTCTCCGGGACCGGCGTAGAGGGGCGCCAAGTGCGCCTGAAGCAGGCATGACAAGTATTCAGGCGATCCCTGAAATGCCCATTCCAGAGCCATCTGTGTCTGTCGCTATTCGACATAAAGACGAGCTCTTATCCTTGACACTACGTTGAGTTTCTGGTCTACTGCGTCGGCGAGTCGTTTCACCGGTTGCGTGAGATGACTCACATGGGAAACAGGGGAGTTCACGGGGAAACCGAGCCTTGCGCAAGCCGCCATCGTGCGGTCGGTAGGGGCTTGATGGACATGGAGATGCCTAGGTGAGATACCTGATCACAGGGGGGGCAGGATTCATCGGCTCTCACCTGACAGACGCCCTGGTTGCGCGGGGGGACGAGGTGCTCATTCTCGACGACCTCAGCACGGGCAGTGCCGAGAACGTCGCCGACGCGGTCACCACCGGCCGGGCCGAGCTGGTCGAAGGGTCGGTCTGTGACGTCGAGCTGGTCGACGAGTGCATGGAGTGGGCCGACGCCTGCTTCCACCTCGCCTCGGCGGTCGGGGTGCAGCTGATCGTCCAGCGCTCGGTCGATTCGCTCGCCCGCAGCGTGCGCGGGGCTCAGGTGGTCACCGAGGGTGCCCACCGGCTCGGCCGGCGGCTCCTCTTCGCCTCCACTTCGGAGATCTACGGCAAGAACGGCAGCTCCGGCCTGACCGAGCACTCCGACCGCGTGCTGGGCCCGCCCTCGACCGCCCGCTGGTCCTACTCGACCGCGAAGGCCTTCGGCGAGGCGATCGTCCTCGGCTACCACCGGGAGCGCGAAGCGGACACGGTCGTCGCCCGCCTCTTCAACACCGTGGGCCCCCGGCAGACAGGCGCCTATGGGATGGTGCTGCCGCGCTTCGTCGGGCAGGCCCTCAAGGGGCAGGACCTGACCGTCTACGGCGACGGCAGCCAGTCTCGCTGCTTCTCGCACGTCTACGACACGACTCGGGCCCTGGTCATGCTGATGGACGAGGAGGGGGCGCGCGGCACCGCGTTCAACGTCGGGCGCTCTTCTGAGATCACGATCCTCGAACTGGCAGAAACCGTGATCGAGCGGACCGGATCCAGCTCCGGCATCCAGATGGTGCCCTACGCGGAGGCCTACGGCGAGGGCTTCGAGGAGCTCGGCCGGCGCTGCCCCGACACCACGGCGCTGGAGCAGATGACGGGCTGGCGCTCGACCCGCGGCGTGGAGGAGGCGATCGACGACGTCGCCGCCTTCGAGCGCAAGCGCGCGGCCGCCGACGCCCTGCCCACCGCCGACGGCGAGATCGTCGAATTCGGCGAGGCCCCGGCAGTCGATCCCCTGGTAGACGCCTAGGGCGGTGGCAGGCAGCATGGGCCCCGAGTTCGCGTTTCTCGTGGCCATCGGCGCCACTCTGCTGCTGACCCCGCTGGCGATTCGGCTTGCCCGCCGCACCGGCTTCTACGACCATCCGGTCGGCTACAAGGGCCACGGCAGCCCGACCCCCTACCTCGGAGGGACTGCGGTGATCGGCGGCCTGCTCCTCGCCGGCGCGCTCTTCGGCAGCGGCTCGAGCGCCTTCTTCCCGATCGCGATCGGCGCCGTCGTCCTGCTCGGGGTGGGGACGATCGACGACCGCTACGGGCTGGGACCGCTGACGCGGCTCGCGATCGAGGTCGCGGCGGCGGGCGTCCTCTTCGCCGGGGGGATCGGCTGGGACCTCTTCGCAAGCGACGTGCTCAACCTGGGGCTGACGGTCGTCTTCGTCACCGGCGTCGTCAACGCCTTCAACCTGATGGACAACATGGACGGCGCCACAAGCACCGTCGCCGCCGTGTCCGGGGCGGCCCTCGGGGTGCTCGCCCTCGCCCAGGGAAGCGCCGAGCTGGCGGCAATCGCGCTCGCCCTCTCAGGTGCCTGCCTCGGCTTCCTCCCCTTCAACCTCGCCTCGCCGTCGCGCATCTTCCTCGGCGACGGCGGCAGCATGCCGATCGGCTTCGTCGTCGCGGCGGCGGTCATGGCGGTCCCCGGGACCGGGGACCTCGGCTGGGCCTTCGTCCCGGTCGCGGTGGTGCTGGTCGGGCTGCCGGCCCTGGACACGGCCCTGGTCGTCGTCTCGCGACTGCGGCGGGGCGCCGGCGTCTTCGTCGGCGGCCGCGACCACCTGACTCACAGGCTGCGCGCGAAGCTGGGCTCGGCCCGCCGCGTGGCGCTCGTCCTGGCGGCCTCCCAGGCCGTCCTCGCCGGCACCGGCGCCGTCCTCGCCGGGAGCGACAAGTCGGTTGCGGCCTTCGCCGCGACCGTCCTGATCCTCGTCGGCATCGCCGTGGTGGCGCTGCTGGAGTCGCCGGACTGGGCTCCCGCCCCCACGACCGAGTGGTCTGCCTGACGCATAGGCATAGCCTGCGTCGCACGTGACTTCGCCAGCGGCCGATTCGGAAAGAGGGGGGCGCCTGCGCGTCCTGCAGGTCATCGGCCGCCTCAACATGGGAGGGCCGGCCCACATCGCCGCCCTGCTCAGCGGCAGGCGGTTCGACCCGGACCGCTACGAGACCCTGCTCGTCCACGGCAGCCTCGCCCCGGGGGAGGAGTCTCTCGCCGCGCTGGCCGAGGAGGAGGGCGCGACGATGCACCACCTCCCCGAGCTGCAGCAGCCGGTGCAGCCGCTGCGCGACGCGAAGGCGCTGGTGAAGCTGATCCGCCTTGTGCGGGGCTTCAGGCCGCACGTCGTCCACACCCACACGGCGAAGGCGGGTTTCCTCGGGCGCCAGGCGGCCCTCGCGGCACGCCCCCGCCCGGCGCTGGTCCACACCTACCACGGTCACGTCCTCGAGGGCTACTTCGGCACCGCCAAGTCGCGGCTCTACCTCGAGATGGAGCGCGCGCTCGCGCGGGTCAGCGACTGCCTGATCGGGGTCAGCCAGGCGACGGTCGACGACCTCGTCCGCCTGGGGGTCGCGCCGCCTTCGAAGTTCCGGGTCCTGCCCCTCGGGCTCGACCTCGATCGCCTGGCTGAGCTCCCGGGCGAGCTGCGGGAAGGGTCGCGCGCGGAGCTGGGCGTCGGAGAGGGGGAGATCCTCCTCGTCTTCGTCGGCCGCATCGTCCCGATCAAGCGCCTCGACCTGCTCCTGGAGGCCCTAGCGCAAGCGAGAGAGGCCGATCCGCGGCTGCGGCTGGCGGTCGTCGGCGACGGCGGGGAACGCCCGCAGCTGGAACGTCAGGCGGCCGGGCTCGACATCGCCGCCGACGTGCTCTTCCTCGGCTACCGCCGCGAGCTGCGCCCGGTCTTCGCCGCCGCCGACCTGGCCGTCCTCTCCTCCGACAACGAGGGCACCCCCGTCTCCCTGATCGAAGCCGCAGCGGCGGGCCTTCCGGCCGTGGCAACCGACGCCGGCGGCGTACGAGAGGTCGTCGGCGAAGACACCGGAATCCTCACGCCACCGAACGATGCGACAGCCCTGGCGGCGGCCATCGCCGAGATGGCCGCTGACGCGCCACGTCGCGAGCGCTACGGCCGCGCCGCCCGCCGCCACGCAATCGACAGCTACGGCGCCAAACGGCTGCTCACCGACGTAGACGCGCTCTACCAAAAGCTCATCGAGGCGCGACACAAGCTTTAGTAGAAAGCCTCCAGCCGGACGGCCCGCGAGACAGTGCCTACGAGTCGTCCGTGCCGCCGCGACGGACGAGGCT
Source organism: Solirubrobacterales bacterium (assembly GCA_036279555.1). Taxonomy (GTDB): domain Bacteria; phylum Actinomycetota; class Thermoleophilia; order Solirubrobacterales; family 70-9; genus VRUE01. The sequence continues at coordinate 5,970 of DASUIY010000206.1, forward strand.
GCGAAGGCGGCCGCCGCCCTTCACGGCCTCGACCCTGTCGCGGTCGTTCTGGGCGCCGTAATACCCGTAATACCCGTAGTAGCCGTAGATCCCGCCGGCATGGGCGCCGGTGACGACGCTGCCCAGCACGGTCCCGCCGGCGGAGTTGATCACCTGCTTGGCGCGGCGCACCGCGTCCTTGGGGGTTTTGTTCAGGCGCGAGACGATCACGTTGCCGGCGACCTGGCTGAAGAGCGGGATCGCGTCGCTGACCGCGAGCAGCCCGGGGGTGTCGATCACCACCATGTCGACCTGCTCGGAGAGTTCGGCGAGCAGCGAGCGCATCCGTTGCGAGCCGAGCATCACGGCGGGGTTGGGCGGCGGCGCGGCGCCCGGGAGGATGCGCAGCCGCCCGGCGCCGGCGTCGACGTTGACGAGCGTCTCCTCCAGCGTCCGCTCGCCGACCAGCACCGAGTCGAGCCCGAACTCGACTTCCTTGCCCAGCCGGGCCGCCACCTGGGGGCGGCGCAGGTCCCCGTCGACCAGGACGACGTCGCGTTCGTCGAGGGCGTAGGCGAGGGCGAGGTTGACGGCGACGGTCGTCTTGCC
>DASUIY010000207.1:0-8289 GCA_036279555.1 Solirubrobacterales bacterium
GAGGGACCCCCCGATGGCCCAGGGGTGTGAAGGCGAGTTTGGAACAACTCGGGGAGCTTCAGGCCGAGGTGGCGCACCGCTTCTTTCGGCGTAAAGCAGTTTGGCCGGTCAGCCAACTAGGATTTCGGACAGTGGCAGTCGAGACCCCAGCAAAGCCATCCCAGCGGATAGAGCCGCCGAGGCAGCTGAGCGCCAACCCGGTGCGCCGCGTCGCCGAAGACGTGCGCGCGGAGTTCCGGGTGCGGCGCCGCGGCGCCTATCCGCCGGGCCCGAAGAGCTTCGACTTCGGCCGCACGCTGCAGGCCGCGCGGGACCCGCTGCCGCTGCTCCTCTCGCTCTACGAGGAGTACGGGCCGATCTTCAGCACCCGGCTCCTCCACCATCCGGTGATCTTCATGCTCGGCCCCGAGGCCAACCATTTCATCACCGTCGCCCACCCGGAGAACTTCCACTGGCGGGAGTCGAGCTTCGGCGACCTGATCCCCCTGCTCGGCGACGGCCTGCTGACGATCGACGACGCCTACCACGACCGGGCGCGGGAGATAATGATGCCGGCCTTCCACCGCGAGCAGGTCTCGGCCGCGGTCGAGGCGATGGTCGACGAGGCGACGCCCGCGGTCGAGCGCCTTCGCCCTGGCCAGGTCGTCGATATCTACGAGTGGATGCGCGGCCTTGCGATGCGGATCGCGATGCGGGCGCTGCTCGGGCTCGACCCCGACGAGGCCGGCAAGGGCGCGGCGGCCGCGGAGCACTTCGAGCGCGCGCTCGGCTTCTACGGCATCGACTTCCACCTGCGGCTGCTGCGCGGGCCGGGCTCGCCCTGGTCGAAGATGGTCCGCTCGCGCGACGTCCTCGACCAGATCGTCTACGACGAGATCGCCCGCCGCCGGGCCAACCCCGACGAGGGCCGCCGCGACATCCTCAGCCTGCTGCTCGGCGTGCGCGACGAGGCGGGAGAGGGCTTCTCCGCCAAGGAGGTCCGCGACCAGGTGATGACGCTGATGTTCGCCGGTCACGACACCTCGACCTCGACCCTCACCTTCATGATGCACGAGCTCGCCCGCCACCCCGACGTGCTCGCGAAGCTCTGCGAGGAGCAGGACCGCGTGCTCGGCGGCGCCACGCCGGACATCGACACGCTCGAGAAGGAGATGCCCTATCTCGACATGGTGCTCGACGAGGTACTGCGCCTCTACCCGCCGGCCTGGATCGGGCCGCGCCGGGCGATGCGCGACTTCGAGTTCAACGGCCACAGCGTCCGCCGTGCCGCCTACGTCAACTACTGCTCCTGGGCCAGCCACCGCATTCCCGAGGTCTTCCCGGATCCGGAGGCGTTCATCCCCGAGCGCTTCACCCGCGAGCGCAAGGCGGCCCTGCCGCGCGGCGCCTACGTCCCCTTCGGCGGCGGCCGCCGCATCTGCATCGGCAAGCGCTTCGGCCAGACCGAGGTGAAGCTGGTCGCCACGATGCTGTTGCAGAAGTTGCACCTGGACGCGATGCCCGGCCGCACGATGACCGTCCGCCAGATGCCGACCCTCTCCCCAAGAGGCGGCCTCCCGATGCGAGTCCTCCCCCGGGCCTGAAGCCAGGGGCCAGCGCCTCAGCGCAAGCCCTCTCGCCCCCCGGCCCAAGACAGCTCAGCCGTAAGCGCCCCTCCCCGCGGGTGGCGTGGATTTGGGGGACCACCCCGAGGACGCTTTAGCGACCGCAGGGGTGGTGGCACCAAATCCGCGACAGGACCCGCGGGGCCGGAGCGCCCATCGGCGCTACTTGATGAACAGCATCTCCTCGTACTTCGGCAGCGGCCAAAGGTCGTCGGCGACGACCTTCTCCAGCTTGTCGGCCGCCTCGCGCACCGCGTCCATCGCCGCCAGCTGCTTGTCGCGAGCGTGGATCGCCATCTCCATGCCCTCCAGGCCGGGGTCGGCGTTGGCCGACTCGAGCTGATTCAGGGCCGTGCCCAGCTCGGCGATGAGCTGTGTGACTTCCGCCTCCACGGAGGTCTGGAGGTCCGCCCCCTTGATCAGCGCCATGTAGCGCAGCGCCGCCGGCAGGATCATCGTCTTGGCGATCGAGAAGGTGGTCTCCGCCTCGATGTTGGCGCGGATCCAGTACTGCTCGACCCAGACCTCGTAGCGGGACTCCAGCTCGCGCTTGGAGAGGACCTTGTAGCTCTCGAAGGCGGCGACGGTCTGCTCGCTGAGCACCTCGGGCAGCGCGTCGGGCGTCGTGTGCAGGTTCTTCAGCCCGCGCTGCTCCGCCTCGGCGTGCCAGGCCTCGTCGTAGTTGTCGCCGTCGAAGATGACCTGCTTGTTGGCCGTGTAGGACTCCTTGACGACCTCGATCACGGCCTCGGCGACGTCCATGCCCCCGCTGGTCTTGGCCTCGAGCTTGTCCGAGAGCTCGTCGATCGCCTCGGCGACGATCGTGTTGAGCACCGTGTTGGGGAAGGCAAGCGACATGCTCGACCCCAGCGCCCGGAACTCGAATTTGTTGCCGGTGAAAGCGAAGGGCGAGGTGCGGTTGCGGTCGCCGCCGTGCATCGGCAGCGCCGGCAGCACCGTCGCGCCCAGCTCGAGGAAGGAAGCAGGCGTATGTGGGTCGCCTTCTCCGCTGGCGATCGCCTCGAAGGCTTTCTCCAGCTCGGCCCCGAGGAAGATCGAGATGATCGCCGGCGGTGCCTCGTTGGCGCCGAGCCGGTGGTCCTGGCCGATGTTGGCGACCGAGGCGCGCAGCAGGCCCTGGTGCTTGTTGACGGCCTGGATCACCGCTGCGCAGAAGAAGAGGAAGTGGACGTTGTCGGCGGGCGTGTCGCCCGGGTCGAGCAGGTTGGAGCCGGTGTCGGTCCCCATCGACCAGTTGTTGTGCTTGCCCGAGCCGTTGACGCCGGCGAAGGGCTTCTCGTGCAGCAGGCAGACGAGCCCATAGCGGCGGGCGACGCTCTCCAGGATCTGCATCATCAGCTGCTGGTGGTCGGAGCCGACGTTCGAGTTCTCGAAGACCGGCGCGATCTCGTACTGGTTAGGCGCCACCTCGTTGTGGCGGGTCTTGACCGGGATGCCGAGCTTGCGCGCCTCCAGCTCGGTCTCCAGCATGCAGGCGAGGATCCGCTCCGGGATCGAGCCGAAGTAGTGGTCGTCGAGCTCGTGCCCCTTGGGCGGCTTGGCGCCGAAGAGCGTGCGGCCGGTGGCGATTAGGTCGGGGCGCTCGTAGAAGTACTGCTCGTCGATCAGGAAGTACTCCTGCTCGGGGCCGACCGTGGTGAAGACGCGCTTGCTCTCGGTGTCGCCGAGTAGCTGCAGCGCCTTGATCGCCGAGCGCGAGAGCGCGTCCATCGAGCGCAGCAGCGGGATCTTGGCGTCGAGCGCCTCGCCGGTCCAGGAGGCGAAGGCGGTCGGGATGCAGAGCAACGCCCCGTTCGGGTTCTCGAGGATGAAGGCGGGGGAGGTCGGGTCCCAGGCTGTGTAGCCGCGCGCCTCGAAGGTGGCGCGGACGCCCCCGGTGGGGAAGGAGGAGGCGTCGGGCTCGCCCTGGATCAGCTCCTTGCCGGAGAAGCCGGCCAGCGCCGCGCCTTCGCCGCCGGAGGGCTCGAAGAAGGAGTCGTGCTTCTCCGCCGTGGAGCCGGTCAGCGGCTGGAACATGTGGGTGAAGTGGGTGGCGCCGTTCTCCAGCGCCCACTCCTTCATCGCCTCCGCGACGGCGTCGGCGAGGCTCGGGTCGAGCGCCTCGCCTCCTTCGAGGGTCGCCTGCAGCTTCTCGAAGACGTCCGCGGGCAGGCGTTCGCGCTGCACGGCGACCGAGAAGACGTTGGCGCCGAAGGCGTCGTTCTCAGGCTGGGTCAGGTCGAGCGCGCCGAGGGCCTCCCCGTTGGAGCTCCACTGCGCTGCGGTCACGTTCTGCTGGCGGATGCGGGTCATCGCTCTTGTCGTCCCTCACTTGGCGTCGCGCCCGGTCGGCGGGCACGGTCGGTTACCGGTCTACTCCCCTTGAAGAGTGAAAAAAGAGCCTAATGGCAATCGTTCGGGGATGCCTTTGTACCGCCGGACAAGGATCGCCAGCGCACTTTGTCCAGGCGAAACGCCACACGCTCTTTCTTGCTGAGTTCGCCTTTAAGAGGCCTATAGCGCCGGAAAGGGCGAAGTCAGCCGGCGGGCGGGGAGGCGGCGAGCAGGCCGAGCGGGTGGCGGAGGTGGAAGCCGCCGGTGGAGCGCATTTCTTCGCTCCATCCCGGGCCATGCCCGTCGTCTTCGTCGGTCATCGAGGTGTCCCAGCGCAGACCTGCGATCACGGCGAAGACGTGGCCGGGGCCGGCGTAGATCCGGACCCAGCTGCCGGGGCCGCCCCGCCCCCAGCGCATGAAGCCGCGGGAATCGAGGGGCGAGTCGAGCAGCCCCGCTGCGTGCATCACGTAGCTGACCGAGCCCGAGCAGTCATAGCCTCGCGAACGCCAGCCCCGGTGACCGCCGCCCCACGCGTAGGGGCGATGTCGGATCCGGTTGGCCGCCTGGATCATCGCCTCGACCGCCGGCGGCGCAGAGGGCGGGGCCACGGCGCGGCCGCTCGGCAGCAGGGTCGCCTGTGGCACCGCGGCGCTCGCGCCTGACGCCGGCACCAGCAGGCACGCGAACGCGGTGAGCAGGATCGTCCCCCGTCGAAGCATGAAAGACCTCTATCGGCAGCCCGGCGCACATCTATAGCCTTCGGCCCGCCCCCGACCTGGAGGAATCCAACCAATGTTCGTCTCGAAGGCCGCCGTCGTCGGCGGCGGCACCATGGGCGGTGAGATCGCGCAGGCGATCGCCGCTGCAGACATCCCAGTCGTCGTCAAGGACATCGACCGGAAGTTCGTCGACGCGGCCGTCGAGAAGGCACGAGCCGTCACCGAGGGGCAGCTCGCCCGCCTGGTCAAGAAGGAAAAGCTGACCCAGGAGCAGGCGGATGCGCGGCTTGCCGAGGTGATGGGACTGGTCACGGGCACGACCACCTACGAGGAGTTCGGCGACGTCGACTTCGTCGTCGAGGCGGTTCCCGAGCGGATGGAGATCAAGCAGGCGGTCTTCCGCGAGCTCGACGCAGCCACCCCTGGGCACGCGATCCTCGCCTCCAACACCTCCTCACTCTCGATCACCGAGATGGCGGAGACGACGCTGCGGCCCGACAAGGTCGTCGGCTTCCACTTCTTCTACCCGGCCTCGGTGATGCCGCTGGTCGAGGTGATCGCCGGCGAGGAAACCTCCGAGGAGACGGCCACTGTCGCCTACAACTTCGCCCAGGCGATCAAGAAGCAGCCGATCGTCTGCGGCGAGGTCCCCGGCTTCGTCGTCAACCGGATCCTGATGGCGACGATGGGGGAGATCTGGCGCGCCCAAGAGGAGAAAGGGCTGTCGCTGAAGGCAATCGACGAGGCGATCGCCGGCGCCCAGCTGGCGCCGATGGGCCCCTTCTTCCTCACCGACCTGCTTGGGCTCGACACCGTGCTGCACGTCGCCGAGCACCTCGGCGACTCCTACGGGGAGACCTTCTACGTCCACCGGGGCCTGAAGCAGCTCGTCGCCGACGGCAAGCTCGGCGCCAAGTCGGGTGGAGAGGGCTTCTTCAAGGACGGCGAGCAGAACGTCCCCGGCGAGGCCGAGCCCGACGCTGAGGAGATGGTCGCGATGTTCACCTGCCGGGCGCTGATCGAGGCCTGCCTGCTGGTCGAGGAGGGCGTCTGCTCGGTCCGCGACATCGACGTCGGGATGATGGCCGGGGCCGGCCTCGACCCCCGCAAAGGGCTGCTGCCGCCGTTCTGGAAAGCGGACGTCGAGGGCCTTGACACGGTTCTGGAGCGGATGGAGGGCCTGCGGGAGCGCCACGGGGAGCGCTTTGCGCCGCCGGTCCTGCTGCGCCGTCTCGTCGCCCAGGGCCGGCTCGGGATGGCCGCCGGTCAGGGCTTCTACCCCTACCCGCAGCCCGACGAGGGCGAGCAGGCCGAGACGGTGAAGTTGGAGACCCGCGGCGAGGTGGCGATCGCATGGCTCGCCAACGCGCCGATGAACGCTGTCTCGCCTGACGTGATTCGCGACCTGGGGGCGGTCTGGGAGCGGGTCAAGGCGGCGGATGGGGTGGGCGCGATGGTGATCGCCTCCTCGGTCCCGGTCGTCTTCTCGGCCGGCGCCGACATCAAGGCCTTCACCCAGATGGACGAGAGCGGCGGCGAGGAGCTGATCCACACCGCCCACGCCCTGCTGCGCGATCTCGGCCAGGCGGGGGTGGCGACGGTCGCCGCCGTCAACGCGCTCGCCTTCGGCGGCGGCTGCGAGCTGGCGATGGCCTGCGATGTGCGGATCGCCGCCGAGGCGGCGGTGTTCGGCCAGCCCGAGGTGAAGCTGGGGATCATCCCCGGCTTCGGCGGCACCCAGCGGCTCCCCCGCCTGGTCGGCCCCAACAAGGCGCTGGAGATGAACCTGGTCGGCGACGCGATCCTCGCCGGCGACGCGCTCGACTCCGGCCTGGCCAACCGTGTCGTCCCCGATCACGAGCTGTTCGAGACCGCCCTGATGTGGGGCCGCAAGCTGGCGAGCCAGGCGCCGGTGGCGGTCGAGCAGATCAAGCGGGTCTCGCACGCCGGCGACCTCGACCAGGGCATCGAGGCCGAGAAGCAGGGCTTCGCCACCGCCTTCCGCAGCGAGGACGCCAAGGAGGGAATCGGCGCCTTCCTAGCCAAGCGCACCCCCAAATGGACCGGCAAGTAGCGACAATCACGCCGACGGGCCTCAAAGTACGCCTATGTGTCCGGTTTTAGGCCCGTCGGCGGGGGTTGAGCGGCTGGCGGAGCTGGTTCGAGAGTCGCGCTGCACCGTCGCGCTGACCGGTGCCGGGATCTCGGTGGCCTCCGGGATCCCCGACTTCCGCACGCCGGAGACCGGGATCTGGGCGAACGTCGACCCGATGGAGGTCGCCCACATCGACGTCTTCGAGCGCGACCCCGCCCGCTTCTGGTCCTACTACCGCCCGCGCTTCCATTCGCTCGGCGACAAGCGGCCGAATGCAGGGCATGAGGCGCTGGCAGAGCTGGAGCGTCGCGGGCTGCTGGAAGGCGTGATCACGCAGAACATCGACCGCCTCCACCGCGCCGCCGGCACGCGCAACGTGGTCGAGGTGCACGGCTCGATCGAGACCTCCTCCTGCAGGGGCTGCGCCGCCTCCTACGGGATCACGGAGGTCGACGGGCTCTTCGACGAGAGCGGCGTCGCCGTCTGCGACGCCTGCGGCGGACCGGTCAAGCCGGATGTGGTGCTGTTCGGCGAGATGCTGCCTCGGCAGGCGATCGAACAGGCGCAGGAGCTTGCGGCCCGGACAGAGCTGATGCTCTGCGTCGGCAGCTCGCTCGTCGTCCACCCGGTCGCGGCCCTTCCTGCCGTCACCCTTGAAAACGGCGGCCGGCTCGCGATCGTCACCAAGGGGCCCACGCCCTACGACGGCGACGCGGCGCTGAAGCTGGAGGGCGAGATCGACGCCGAGCTGTCCGCGATGCTGGCTGCGCTCGCGTGACCGGCTCGAGCATCGGCACGACGGGCGAGCTCCCCGACGCGGTGATCTTCGACAACGACGGCCTCCTCCTGGACACCGAGTCGGTCTGGACCCGGGCAGAGCAGGACCTCTTCGCGAGGCGCGGGCTCGAGTTCACCCCGGCGCACAAGCACGAGCTGGTCGGGACCTCCGCGGCAATCGCCGGCAGCATCCTCGAGCGACGGCTCGGCGAGCCGGGGCGGGCCGCCGAGCTGATCGAGGAGCTGAACGAGCTGGTCGTCGCCGAGCTCGAGCATGGAGTGGAGGCGATGGTGGGAGCCCGCGACTTGCTCCAGGCGCTTGCCCGCCGCGGAACCCCGATTGGCCTCGTCTCCAACTCCCCACTCCGCTTCGTCCGGCGCTCGCTGGAGATCGTCGGCTTCACCGACCACTTCGACGTCATCCTCAGCGCCCACGAAGTCGCTGCCCCGAAGCCGGCCCCCGATCCCTACCTGGAGGCTTGTCGGCGGCTGGGCGTCGAAGCCGGGCCAGCCGTGATTGCGCTCGAGGACTCGCCCACCGGGGTGGCCGCAGCGTGCGCTGCTGGCCTGACCGTGATCGGTATTCCATCGCTCAAGGGCATCGAGCTCACCGAGGCCCACGAGCTGGCCGAGTCTCTGCTCGACGCGGTGGTCGTCCGGCATCTCCGGCTGTAAGCCCCCAACGTCAGGGCGGGTGAGGCGAGGGGCACCCCGAACGGGCGGATACTCAAAGCGCCGGTCTAATTAGACCGGCGCT
>DASUIY010000208.1:0-3908 GCA_036279555.1 Solirubrobacterales bacterium
GATTCCAGCGTCGCCTTGGTCAGCTTGGCCTCCTCGATCGCCTGCTCGGGGACCGGCGGCGCGCCGGCCTGGACCGAGCGGTAGGCGAAGAAGCCCGCCGCGGCGGCGATCAGGAGGAAGACCGCGGCCTCGACGAAGAAGCCGGGCCAGGCGTTGCCGTCGAAGACCTCTTCGGCGAGCAGCCAGGCCACTCCCTCCATGACCAGGATCAGCGCCAGGAAGGCGAAGGCACCGGCGGCGATGCCGACGACGGAGCCGCGGAGGATCTTGCCGACTTTGTCGGCGATCTCGGCCTTGGCGAGCTCGATCTCCTCACGGACCAGCGTGGAGCTCTTCTCGGCGACGTCGAAGACGAGCTCGCTGACCGAGCGATCCTCGGAAGGCGGTGGTGTTCCGGCGCCGTCGGGCACGCTACTCCGGCGGGTCTTCGTTGTAGAGGCGGCGATAGGCGATGGCGGCGAGGCGGGTGGCGACGATGCTGGCCACCGCGCCGGCCCCGGCGAGCATGCCGCTCCAGACGAGGCGCTTGACGATCTCGCTGTCCATGCGTGCCCGACCTTACCTATCGCGGCTCGAGACCGTCGCAGATCGTCGCCACGACAAGGCTCTTTGCCTGGTCGAAGTCGGCGTCGGAGGCCGGGATGACCTCGAAGATCCAGCCGGTGAGCAGCTGCTCGATCGCGCCGTAGAAGGACATCGAGGCGAAGGTCGGGTCGATGTCGCGGCGGAACTCGCCCGACTCCTGGCCCTCGGCGACGATCTTGGCGATCGAGTCGTAGGCGCGGCGGATCTCGGGCAGGTGGGTGCGGCCGAAGGAGTTGGCGGCGCGGGTGACCTCGACGATGATCACCTTCATCAGCTCCGGGTCGTGACGGTAGGAGCCGACGATGAAGCCGGCCACGGCCTCGAGCTTCTGCCGTGGCGAGGCCCCCGCGCGGTCGGCCTCCTCGATCGCCGCCAGGAGCAGCGACCAGCGCTCGGCGAAGAGCTCGTTCAGCACCTCGTCCTTCGACTTGAAGTAGTGGTAGACCAGCCCGTAGGCGACGCCGGCTTCGTCGGCGATGTCGGAGACGCGGGTCGAGTGGAACCCCTGGCGGGCGAAGACGCGGATCGCCGCGTCGAGGATCTGGCGGCGCTTGTCGATGGCGGGGGCCGAGGCCTTGGAAGCCATCAGGCGCGAGCCTCCGTCAGCTGCGGCCAGGCGTAGGCCCGCGGGCGGCGGTTGGCGAGCGAGGGCAGCGACTCGCGGATGCGCTGCTGGGAGGGGAGATCGACGTCGGCGGCGACGAAGCACTCCTCGTCGGGTGCGGTGGCGAGGACGACGCCCCAGGGGTCGACGATCGCCGAGCGGCCGTAGGAGTCGAAGTGAGGTGACGCCTTGCCGACCTGGTTCGGTGCGAGGACGAAGGCCTGGTTCTCGATCGCCCGCGCGCGCAGCAGGACCTCCCAGTGGTCGCGCCCGGTGGCGAGGGTGAAGGCGGAGGGGACGGTGAGGATGCAGGCGCCGCGCACGGCGAGGATCCGGTAGAGCTCGGGGAAGCGCAGGTCGTAACAGACGCTGAGGCCGACGGTCGTGCCCAGGAGGGAGGCGGTGACGATCTCCTCGCCCGGCTGCTCGCACTCGGACTCGCGGTAGGAGACGCCGCCGACGTCGACGTCGAACATGTGGATCTTGCGATAGACGGCGAGGTCGTCGCCGACCGGGCCGATCAGGACCGACGTGTTGAACGCCCTGCCGCGGGGGCCCAGCTCGGGAATACTGCCGGCAAGCAGGTGGATGCCGAGCTCCCGCGCCCAGCGGCGGGCGGCGTTGAGGCTGGGGCCGTCGAGCGTCTCGGCGCCCGTGAGCAGGTCCTGCCCGCCGGCCAGCAGGTTCCACTTCTCGGGCAGGGCGACCAGCTCGGCACCGTCGGCGGCCGCTTCGCGCACGAGGCCCTCGGCTGTGGCGAGGTTGCGGGCCTTGTCGTCGTTGGAGTTGAGCTGTACTACCGCTGCGCGCAAGCGTCCCCCTGGTCGCTGGTTGACTGACCAGTCAATCGGTCTCGTCAGTATAAGTGCGAGCCAGGTGTTAATCCTCGCTGACTTCGTCATTACCCGTGCCATGGCACGGGTAATGACGAAGTCAGCAGGTGGTGGTGCGTAACCTTGTGTCGTGGTGCAGACCGGCATGGACGACGGCGAGCGCAAGCAGGTCACGGTCCTCTTCGCCGACGTGAGCGGCTCGATGGACCTGGCCGAGGGGCAGGACCCGGAGGAGTGGCGCACGATCATGCAGCGCTTCTTCGCCATCCTCGCCGCCGCGGTCGAGCGCTTCGAGGGGACGGTCGACAAGTTCACCGGCGACGGGATCATGGCCGTGTTCGGCGCCCCGGTCGCCCACGAGGACCACGCGCGCCGCGCCTGCTACGCCGCCCTGCAGATGCTCGACGACGTCGCCGGGTACGCGGCGGAGCTGCGCCGCGGCCCCGGGCTCAACTTCTCGACCCGGATCGGGATCAACTCCGGCGAGGTGGTGGCCGGGGCGATCGGCGAGGGTGGCGAAGGCGAGTACACGGCGATCGGCCACACGGTCGGGCTCGCCCAGCGGATGGAGGCGCTGGCCGAGCCCGGCAAGGCCTACCTGGCAGAGCCGGCAGCAGCGCTGGCGCGGGGTTTCTTCGCGCTGGACGACCTGGGCGAGTTCGAGATCAAGGGAGTGAGCCACCCGGTCCGCGTCTCCGAGCTTGCCGGGATCGGCACCGCCCGCTCCCGCCTCGACCTCTCGCGCGAGCGCGGCTTCTCCCGCTTCGTCGGCCGCGACGAGGAGATGGTCACGCTGGAGGAGGCGCTGGGGCACGCGGTAGCCGGTAACGGAGCGGCGGTGGCAATCGTCGCCGAGCCCGGTGTCGGCAAGAGCCGCCTCTGCTTCGAGCTTGCCGAACGCGCCCGCTCCCGCGGCGTCGAGGTCTTCGCCTGCCAGGGACAGGCGCACGGGCGCGAAATCCCCTTCATGCCGGTGCTGCAGATGCTGCGCACCTATTTCGGCATCGCGGACGCCGACCCGGAGCGGATCGTGCGCGAGAAGATCGCCGGCCGCACGCTTCTGCTCGACCCGGGCTTCGCCGATGACCTGCCCATCCTCTTCGACTTCCTCGGCGTGCCCGACCCCGAGCGGCCCCTGCCGAAACTCAGCGCCGAGGCGCGCCACCGGGCGCTGCGCGGCGTCGTCTGCCGGCTGGTGCGCGCGCCCAAGCGGCGCGAGCCGATCGTCACCCTGGTCGAGGACCTGCACTGGATGGACGACGCGAGCGAGGTCCTGCTGGGCGAACTGCTCGGCTCGGTCGATGGCACGAAGACGCTGGCCCTGGTCAACTTCCGGCCCGAATACGAGCCGGGATGGACGGAGCCCGAGAACTACCGCCGGATCTCGCTGGAGCCACTGGGCGCAGCCGACACCGAGGAGATGCTGCGCGACCTGACCGGCGAGGACCCGTCGCTGGAGGGGCTGGGCGAGCTGGTCCACGAGCGCAGCGCCGGCAACCCCTTCTTCGTCGAGGAGATCGTGCGCGAGCTGGCCGAGGACGGCACGCTCGAGGGCGAGCGCGGCGAATACCGGCTGGCGCGGCCGGTCGAGGAGCTGAGCGTGCCGGCCTCCGTGCAGACGGTGCTCGCGGCGCGGATCGACCGCCTGGCGCCGGAGGCGAAGCTGCTGCTGCAGTCGATGTCCGTGGCCGGCAAGGAGGTGGGCGAGCGGACGCTGGCCCCCGTCGCCGGCTTCGCCGACCCCGATGCCTGCGAGGGCGCCCTGCGGGAGCTGATCGGCGCCGGCTTCCTCTACGAGCTGGAGCTCTACCCGGAACGCGTTCTCGCCTTCCGCCACCCCCTGACCCGCGAGGTCGCCTACGGCACTCAGCTCGCCGCCCAGAGGG